>JAQVUQ010000422.1 GCA_028699365.1 bacterium
TACTTGTGCCCCGGCACCAGTTTATAGGTTGCATCCATCCCGACCGGCAACTTATCAACCCTGCCGTGTCCATTATCCAGATACAACGCCGGCCTGTGCGTATGGCCTGCAAAACATAGTCCGGTAGGCTGATTCTCCAACGTAGCAG
The DNA here is from genome assembly GCA_028699365.1 of bacterium. Taxonomy (GTDB): domain Bacteria; phylum UBP13; class UBA5359; order UBA5359; family UBA5359; genus UBA5359. The sequence goes on from JAQVUQ010000422.1 coordinate 149, forward strand.
CCGCATCGCCGGCATCAAAAACGTAGGCGTCCGGATTGGGCCAGGAGCCGTGAACAAATGTTGCCTCATCTGTGATAACGTATCTGTCCAACGACTTTAAAAAGCGCCTGCTCTTACCGGTAAGAACTCCGGTCGTCCATTCTATGGCTGCTCTGGCTCTCTCATTGAATCTCTCCACGGCATAATTGCCTACGGCGGCCAGATCGTGATTACCGGAAACCACCCCGACGCCCATATCCTTGACAGCCTGGCAGCATTCGTTGGGCTGCGGGCCGTAACCTACCACGTCACCCAGACAATAGACGATATCTGCAGCCCGCAGATGCGGTCCAATAGCTTTCAAGGCTTCGTAGTTACCATGGATATCGGATATCACCGCCCAGACCAAGGACATACCTCACATTCATCAACGGGACAGCGCCCCGTGTCGTTATCATGGTCTCAAAGCAACTTCGACAACCCCAGCAGTAACATGCCTGCAATAAAGCCGCCTACGTGAGCAAAATACGCCACCTGTGCACCCGCCTCCGGCTGCAGCGGGGACATGATGCCTGAGAAGAACTGCAGCAGAAACCACATCCCCAGCAAAAGCATGGCCGGAACCCTGACAAATCTTATCAGGCCCCAGATAAAGAAAAATGGAAACGGTACTACCAGCATCGTTACCACCCTGGCATGCGGATAAAGAAGCATATATCCGCCCAGTACACCCGCCACCGCTCCACTGGCGCCTACAACCGGGATATTCGATGAGGAGTGTACCGCAATATGGGTCAGGGCGGCTGCAAGTCCGCTGCCCAGGTAGAAGAGCGCGTAGCGCAGCTTCCCCAGCACATCCTCCACATTGTTACCGAATATCCAGAGAAAGAGCATATTCCCTGCAAGATGCAGAAACCCGCCATGCATGAACATATGTGTAAACATGCTCTCCATCATCGGAAATGAAAGCGTCTGTCCCTGCAGCACACTATCCTTTATCGCCTTGGGATAAAGAGCATATTCTTCCAGAAACAGATTTCCTGCCTTTGCTCCGCCCCTTATCTGCAAATAGTAAACGGCTATGTTGACGGCTATAAAGAGCAACGTCACCCAGGGAAAACGCCTGGTCGGATTCTCGTCCCTGATGGGTAAAAGCATACTACGTTATATCAGAGAAGCCTTCACCAAACCGCGGAACAGCGGATGCGCGCGGTCCGGACGCGATTTAAACTCGGGATGGAATTGCGACGCCACAAACCATTTATGCCCGGGCACCTCAATCATCTCCACCAGCTTGTCGTCCGGAGATACTCCGGAGAATACCAGACCGCAAGCTTCCAGGGCTTCACGATAATCGTTGTTCACCTCATATCGATGACGATGTCTCTCAAAGATGAGTTCGTCGCCGTAAGCATCATGCGCCGACGTGCCCTGCTTCAACCGGCAAGGGTATTGGCCCAGTCGCATGGTGCCGCCCTTATCGGCAGTATCCGTCTGATCAGGCAGAAAGACTATTACTGGATGCGGCGTACCGGCATCGAACTCGGTGCTGTTGGCTTTTTCCAGATTGCAGACATGGCGCGAATACTCGATCACGGCACACTGCAATCCCAGACATATGCCCAGGAAGGGAACATTATTCTCTCTGGCGTATTTCACGGCAGCAACCTTGCCTTCTATGCCTCTCATGCCAAAGCCACCCGGCACCAGAATGCCGTTGACATCGCCCAGATGCTTCTCAACACCCTCCGCCTCTATGTCTTCCGAATCCACCCATTTGATATTGACGGTGGCATCGTTGGCGATACCTCCGTGCTTGAGCGCCTGAACGACACTGATATATGCGTCTCTCAGCTCGATATACTTACCGACAATGGCAATGGTCGTCTCCATCCGGGGGTTTCTGATCTTCTCGACCATGGCTGTCCATTCTCTCAGGTCAGGCTTACGATCAGGCAGGCTAAGGCACTCGGCTATGATGCCTGCCAGGCCCTGTGCTTCATATAGCAGAGGTATGGCGTAAACGACATCTGTATCCAGCGCCTCGATTACAGCCTCTTTCCGTATATCGCAGAACAGGGATATCTTATCCTTCATGTCTTCCGATAACGGAGACTTGGAACGGCAGATAACTATATCCGGCTGTATACCGATAGCTCTAAGTTCTCTTACACTATGCTGGGTAGGCTTGGTCTTCTGCTCACCTGCCGGGCCCAGAAGGGGCACCAGGGTAAGGTGAACATAGGCTACATTTTCCGCACCGGCATCATTACGGAACTGTCTTATGGCTTCCAGGAAGGGCTGTCCCTCTATATCGCCTGCCGTACCGCCTATCTCGACGATGACTATTTCAGCGTTGCTTTCCCTGGCAACGGTCCATATCCTGTCCTTTATCTCGTTGGTGATATGAGGAATAACCTGTACCGTTCCTCCCAGGTAATCACCCCGTCTCTCCTTGGCAATCACGCTGCCGTAGATGGCACCGGTGGTTATATTGTTGTTACGGGTAAGACTTATATCGACGAATCGTTCGTAATGGCCCAGATCAAGATCCGTCTCGGCGCCGTCATCGGTGACGAAGACCTCGCCGTGCTGATACGGATTCATCGTACCGGCATCGACGTTTATATATGGATCTATTTTCTGGATGGTGACGGTCCAGCCCCTGGCCCTGAGAAGTCTTCCAAGCGAGGCTGCAGATATTCCCTTGCCTAATGATGATACCACTCCGCCTGTTACGAAAATGAACTTTTGCATTGCCTACCCCCGTTTGCATGCACAGCAATTATTAAACAAATAAGCCGTCAACTTTGCCGGCTCTTGTTCCTACGTTATTTTATCACAGATTTCCGCGTAACTCACTTACATCTTTAATTACAATGTTCGGACGGTTCTCGCCGGTGAGCAATTCGGCTTCTTCAGCCGTCGTGACTCCGGACAGCACCAGTATGGTCTTTATCCCAACCCTGTTGCCCCCGACGATATCCGTATCAACCCTGTCTCCGATGGTAATCGTTTCAGCGGGAGTCATCCCGGTAATCCCCATAATGATGGTCAGAGCAAAGCTTTC
>JAQVUQ010000423.1 GCA_028699365.1 bacterium
CTCCCGGGCTTCATGCAGGATCTCCTTATGTCTTCTCAGGCTGACGATATCGGTGATATCTATGAAGGTCAGCACCACGCCGTCTATGTAGTTGTCTAACGTCTTATAGGGTGTGATATGCACCATGTGGCTGCGCCCGTCTCCCGCTCTCGCTTCCAGCTCTTTCACTACCAGCTTTTCCATTACTTCCCCAGCGGATTGAACCAAGTCCAGATCGTCCAGATTAACGGCGATGTCGGCCAAAGGGCGTCCTATATCCGCATCGATAAGATTGATCAACCTCTTCAATGGAGCTGTGAAACGTCTGATTCTCAGTTCTTTATCCAGAAAGAGGAGGGCGATATCAGTGCTGTTGATGAGGTTCTGCATGTCATTTCCGGCTCGTGCCAAGTCTTCATTCTTGGACTGCAACTCGGTGTTGATGGTTATCAATTCTTCGTTAAGAGACTGCAGTTCTTCCCGCGAGGTGGATAACTCTTCGTTGCTGCTTTGCAGTTCCTCATTGGTGGAACGCAATTCCTCGTTAGATAATTGCAGTTCTCCATGAGAAGCGGTCGCTTCATCAGCGGATAATCGCAGTCTTTCCTGGGCCTGCTTTAATTCTTCCTTCAACTCCGCCACTGCCGACGCCTCGTCTTCTGACGGATGCGGACATTTATTCAGGATTTCCGTCTCGGCTGCTTCCATCTCTTTAAAAACAACCAGCAGCAAACCACGCAGACTCTCCGGTTTTTTCAATTTTCTGACGATGAGGTTCACGCCGGCCGGTCGCCCCTCACCATTCGTCAACTTGATGTTTTCCATGACTACATCATCATCACGGGTAATCGCCTGGCTGATAGACCTGGACAGATCAAAGCGCAGTTCCTCCCGGGCCATAGCCAGAATATTCATATTGGCCTTGCCGACAGGCAGTTCCAGGAATTTACCGGTATGCCCGCTGGTGTAAAAGATATCCCCCTTTTCATTAATCAGTACGGCGGGAGGAGCATAGTACTCCTGAATCACTCTTTGCACTACAGAGGGAACCACGTCTTCCATTTTCCCCACCTCGTCTTCTTTATCTATGAATCCAGGCAGTCGCCTTACCGGGTAAATGTCTACTATTTGTGGCAGAGAAGACGGCACATCCTTGCGCTGATATATACTCCACCTGCTGTCCAGAGGATGAAACAAGTTACCCTCGTTGCTTACGGTCTCCGATGTTCCCAGCATCAGCAGGCCGCCTTGATTAAGGCTGTAGTGCAACAGAGCCAGCATCTTCTTCTGCAGCTTGGCGGACAGATAGATGAAGAGATTTCGACAGCTTATCAGGTCCATCCGGGTGAAAGGGGGATCGCTGATCAGATTCTGAAGAGCAAAAACCAGCATGGACCTGATTTCCTTTTTCATACTGTAGCCGTCACTGGTCTGATCGAAGAACCTTGTCAACCGTCCCGGGGAAACGTCGGCCACGATGTTAGCCGGGTATACTCCCCGACGGGCTTTATCGATGGTATCCTTATCGATATCGCTGGCAAATATTCGCACCTCTCGTACAGCACTGCCCGGCGTTTCCTCCAGACACTCTTTGATAATGATGGCAATCGTATAAGCTTCCTCTCCGGTGGAGCACCCGGGAATCCATACGCGCAGTTGGCTATCCCTTTCATCTTTTATCAAATAGTCTTTAAGATGCTTCTTCAGCGCTTCAAAGGCCTCCGGATTACGAAAGAAGCTGGTCACTCCTATCAACAACTCCTGGAACAGAAGGTGGACTTCATGCGGGTTCTTCCTGATATAGCTCAGATAACGCTCAATACTGTCGCACTGGTGAACGTTCATGCGTCTTTCGACACGGCGGGAGACGGTATTGATCTTATACTGCGAGAAGTCATTGCCGGTCTCATCACGCAGAAGCAGGAGTATTTTTTGTAACGTTTCGGACCATTCGGCCATGGGCAAAGGAGCCGGAGGTGCATGCAGATGCCGGATATATTCGATCAACAACTCCGGCATATCTTCCACCGCAGCCACATAATCCACCATGCCGGTATCTACGGCACTTTGAGGCATGTCTACGAATTCAGCCGTAGAGGGTTTCTGCACCATGACCATACCAAGATACTCCTTGATGCTTTTCAGGCCGAGAGAACCGTCGCTTCCCATCCCGGAAAAGATGATACAGCCGGCCCTTTCTCCCCAGTCTTTGGCAAGACGTCGCAGAAAGAAATCTATGGGCATACGCAGACCGCGATTAGCCGTCGGCTCGAGCAACAAAAAAACTCCGTGTATTATGGCCAGATCTTTTCCGGGAGGAATGATGTATACGTGATCGGCCAGCGCTTTCATGCCCTCCTCAATGCGGAGAACTTTCATGTCGGAATGGCGTTGCAATATCTCCGGCAACATATCCTCTTGCGTGGGGTCCAAGTGCTGGACTACGACGAAAGCTATACCGCTGCGTGGCGGCATAGCGGAGAAAAACTTCTCAAAGGCAAGCAGAGCACCGGCAGAGCCGCCCATGCCTGTGATAAAGGAGGGTTCTCTTTCCAAATTCTCTGACGGCATATTCACCTCTTCTCGACTGTATTCATATTTGCTGCGCTCATTGCACATATACAACTATGGACGCTGATGCGTCCCGGATCATTCCCCCCTGAAGCTGCAAAGCTGTGGAGCGCCGCAGATTATCGGAGGTTCCATGATAATATTATAATCCAATGCTCAACCGACTGTCTATGCGTGCGCGTAGTTTCATACTTGTAAGTCATAAACTTATATTTTTTGACAAATTTTTGACTTGAGATTTTATTCAAGCAGGATTCTCTTGCCTGCGCTCTTCGATACACAAAGCGGTGTATCTCATCGGCTCCGATGACGAGGAGGGAATTCTATTGACGTGTATACCAACCATTAGTATACTAATCATTAGTATACTAATGGTTGGAGACAGATATGTCATCATTCTATAATCGCAAGCAAGAGATAACGGATCTGACAAGCGCCTGGGAAGATAGTGGCGCAAAACTGAGATTGCTCTACGGCCGCAGACGCGTAGGTAAAACCTGTCTGTTGCAGCATTTTCTTTCAGACGGCAGGCCCCACTGCTACTTTCTGGCATCGGCAATGACCATCACCGGCAACCTTGAACGGCTGGCACAGGCACTCATCAAGGCACATCCCCGGCATCCTGACCTGACACCGGCAAGTCT
>JAQVUQ010000424.1 GCA_028699365.1 bacterium
TGGCGCCTGCACTTGGTGACCTAACCAACCGGAACAAAATAGAAGCCTACAATTTCCCGCAGGGCTGTATCAGCCAGCTTTACAGAGATATAGCTGCCGGCAGGCCGGGGACTATTACTCATGTGGGACTGCATACTTTCGTGGATCCCCGCATGTCCGGCGGCAAGCTTAACAGCATCACCACCGAGGACCTGGTGGAACTGGTGCATCTGAACGGCCGGGAATGGCTCTTCTACAAGGCTTTTCCCATAAACGTGGCCCTCATACGCGGCACCACCGCCGACAGCAGAGGCAATATCACCATGGAGAAGGAGATAGCCAGTCTCGAAACTCTGGCTATGGCACAAGCCGCCAAAAACTCCGGTGGTCTGGTGATAGCCCAGGTGGAGCGCCTGGTGGACGGGCTTCATTCCGATCCGTGGCTGGTCAGGGTGCCGGGGGTCTTCGTCGATGCCGTGGTGGTGGCCCAGCCGGAAAACCATTGCCAGATATTCGGAACGGATTACAACCCCGCCTACTGCGGCGAAGGGCATGCGGATGAAATAAGCCTGCTGGCTCCCATGGATATGGATGAACGCAAAGTAGTCTGTCGTCGTGCCGCCATGGAGATAGATCATCAGGCGCTGGTCAACCTCGGGATCGGTATGCCTGTAGGTATAGCCCAGGTGGCCCAGGAGGAAGGTATTCGCGACAGGATGATGCTGACCATAGAATCGGGAGCCATCGGCGGTGTACCCTCTTCCGGCCTCAATTTCGGGGCGGCGGTGAATCCCGAGGCGATGATAGATCAACCCTATATGTTCGATTTCTATGACGGCGGCGGCCTGGATATAGCTTTCCTGGGTCTGGCCGAGGCCGATGGTCACGGTAATGTCAATGTCAGCAAGTTTGCTTCCAAAATAACCGGTGCCGGCGGCTTCATCAATATTTCCCAGAACACCAGAGAGGTGGTATTTTGCGGCACTTTCACCGCCGGAGGGCTGAAAGTCGAGATTGCCGACGGGCATATACGTATCCTCAGGGAAGGTAGTCACAGAAAATTCGTGCATGATGTCCAGCATCTTACTTTCAACGGAATCTTTGCCAGGCAGCAGGGTCATAAAGTGCTTTTCGTAACCGAGAGAGCCGTTTTCGAGATGGGAAACGACGGCATCCTTCTGGTGGAGATAGCGCCGGGAGTGGAGTTGCAGCGCGATATCCTGGAGCAGATGGATTTTGTTCCCGGTATCAGTCCCGATCTGAAGCTCATGGATGAACGTCTTTTCCGAGAGGAGCCGATGGGGCTTTCCGACGTCTTGATACCTGCAGCCGCAGAGGAATTGAAAGTAACGAAGAGCAGCTAAAATAGAGGCAAAAGCCGGCCCCGGAAAAGAATTATGTTCCGGGGCCGGCTTTTGCAGGAATTCTTAGCAGTAGTGTATAACATATAAGGGTAAGATAATAAAGCGGGTGGTGTTTATGGAAGAAATAAGCCGTTTGAGGAAGGAAGTATCCGAGTTGGAGAAGAAGCGCCGAGAGGTGATCAACCGGATAATGAACATCAAGCCGTATGTTGCGGGCTCACTTTTAAAGCGGGAAGTCAGATGCGGTAAAGCGGGCTGTCGGTGTGAGAAGGGAGAATTGCACGGACCGTTCTGGTATCTGTCGCAACGGATAGAAGGGAAGACACGCTATACGTATATACCGAGAGGGCGAGCAGGAGTAGCCAGGGAGAAGGTGAGCGAGCATCAGCGCTTGCAGGAGTTGAAGCGTAAACTGAGGCAGTTGGGGAAAGAGGAAGAAAATCTGCTGGAAGAGATAGCCCGGGTGCAGGAAGAGAGCTGGCGGAAAGAGGAGGCTAGAGACGATGAAAGAGTATGAGGTATATATCCAGGATCGGGAAGCGGCAAAAGCAGCGGTGCTGGGAGGAGAAAAGATCGAAGTAATGGGGACGGAATACGGGCATAACGATCATCTGATAGATTGGCTCAAGGAAAAGGGATATTGGGAGATAATCACAGGGTATAAGGCTAAGGTCGGAGAGAACGGAACAGAAGTCAAGAAGCTTAATGGGATCTGGGCGTTGATGGATCTGGGGCACACAGGGCGGATACAGCAGGCAGACCCGCTTTTGCGGGATGGGAAGCTGATGAGCGATCTGGGATTTAACCTAAGGCAAAAGGAAGCGGGAGATGGCAAGAGGAAGGGAGTAATCCACCGGGATACGCTAAGGAATCATCTCAAGCGAATAGACAGCAAAGAAAGCGATAGAGTATTTTACGAGCATATAAAATTACTGCGCAGCAAGAAAAAGCTGCGGGGGAAGGAGTATGCAGCCGATGGATTTGAGATAGAGGTAAGCAGTATGGCCGGTTATGAAGGAGCCGGGGAGGTGTGGGATGACAAGAATAAGCGGTGGAAGTATGGATACAAAGTAGTATATGTGTTCAATATTAATAGCGAACGGCCACGAATAATAGGATTGAGTCTGGGACCGATCCAGATGGACGAACGCAAGCTTTTACGAGAGATACTGAAGGAATTGGAAGAGAAAGTGGCATCAGCAAAAGAGATCATCGAGGTGATAGTGCTGGACCGCGGGTATTGGGGAGCAGAACTGTTTGAAGAGTTGCATGAAAGCTATGGGCTGGAATTGGTGACCATAGGGATCAAGAGTCATCATTGCACCCGGCAAGTGTTGGGAATGGCCTCAATAGCGGAGAAATGGCAAGAAAGGCGAGTAAAGCGGCGTAATAATAAGGGGAAAGAGATCGAATATATTAGGCGAGTAACAGGATTTACCGGGATTGAAGTAGGGGACGACAGCAATAAAGTGTATGAGATGAATGCAGTTCTGATGGAAGAGACGAATCTGGAAACAGGGGAAGTGTCCCAGGTAGTGTATTTTACCACCCTGGCAGTGGCCAGGAATCCGTATAAAGCGGTGGAATTATATGACCGGCGGTGGAACATCGAGAACCGGTGTAACCGAAGATTAAGCCAGGAATGGATAGAGAAGATACCGGTAGGACGGAAAAAGAATGCAATCTATGGGCAATTGACGATGATTGCGCAGTTATATAACGTTACGCGGATATATGAAGAAGAGAACGTGAAAGAGTCGGAAGAGCTGCGTGAAGAGATGCAACGGCGAGGGAGACGCAGCTATTTGCTGGGGCAATCAGTAGTAATATATGCCATAGAGCG
>JAQVUQ010000425.1 GCA_028699365.1 bacterium
AAGAGCTTGTCTCAACGGAAAACCGGATAGCCTTTGCGCGCCAGTATTACAATGATGAGGTAATGAGATACAATACCAGGGTGGAGTCGTTTCCTTCCAGTATTATCGCCGGTTTTTTCGGCTTCACGCAGAGCGATTTTTTCGAAGTCGACGATATTAAGGATCGTCAGGCAATAAGAACCGGCTTCTGATCCGGCCGTATACAAGAGGTATTCATGCCGTTTACTCATCTGGAAATCAAGCAGCAGAAAGCAATGAGCATAATCCTGCTTTTTGCCATGCTGGTGGCTGTCTATTTTGCCGGAACATGGTTTGTAATAATCGTTGCTAAAGTCGGTCTGATATTCTTATGTCCGGAATGGGTTGTCAGTACGGCCACCTACAGCGTTATACCCGGCCGGACCGGAAATCTGTGGATATTCGGCGCCGCTCTGATCGGCGGTCTGATACATTGGCTGGTGTCCACTAATAATCTTCTGCCGCGTATATCGCTGCTGCTGGGGGCCACGCCTCCGGATAAGGATGATACGTATCATCAGCGCTTCAAGAATATAGTTGAAGAATTGTCCGTGGCGGCAGGGGGGAGGAAGATCGACTGTGCGGTGATACCGACTACGGCAGTGAACTCTTTCTCTCTGGCGGATTTTCACGGGCATGCGCTTATCGGGGTAACGGAAGGGCTGCTGGCACGATTGACTCGTCGCCAGATAGAGGCGGTTGCCGCTCATGAAGCGGGCCATATTATCAGCGGAGATTGCCTGACAAGCACCGTATCGTGTTCGCTCTTCGGCATGTACGCGGCAGCCTTCCAATACATTACAACCGGCATTGAAGGCAGCGTTGACAACGCAGTCGATTTTCAGGATGAGCGCAAATATGGTGAGCAGAGCAGCGCTGGTATATTCATACCGCTGTACGTTATACTCGTCGGCTGCGCGATAGGCATTACGGCCTTTCTGAGCATGATTATCAATACGCTGATATCCAGACAGAAAGAGTACCGAGCCGATGCCTTATCCGTGGAACTGACCCGGGATCCCTTGTCCCTGGCTGAAGCGCTGCGCATCATATCGGGAAGCTGGTGCGGCGCAGGCCAGGGCATTGAAAATCTCGATTCCGTCTTCATAGCCAATCCCGCCTATGAAGAGGCTGATGAACGGGAGGGTTTCATTCCGGATCTGTTATCCACTCATCCACCCATGTCCAAACGCATCAGTTTGTTGCTGGGTATGGCTCACGCTGGCATCCATGCTCTTGATAATTGCCAGAAAAGAGACCTGCCGTCTGAAACAGGAAAACCCGCAGCCATTACTGCTCCCAGGTGGTTTGTCAGCAAAGACGGGGCTTGGCTGGGGCCGTTTGATATAAACGGACTGATATCGTTATCATGGTTCAGTCCCGATACATGGATAAAGGTTGAAAACGAGGACAGAGTAAAGCTGGCTTTTGAGGATATAGATATCGCCGCATGGTTTAATAAAGGCAATCTGACACCCCTAAAATGCCCGTCTTGTGGGCTGGCCCTGGTTAATGAACGATACGAAGGTGCGCCTGTGTATACGTGTGCACACCAGCACGGCTTCCTGGTAGACAAGAACCACCTGATGAGAATAATTGCTCGGAAAGACATCATTTTTGCACCGGAAGTTCTTAAGCTGGCCGATACCGTGGTCGCCAATCCTGAACAGGCACGAGCCATGGCTATGTCGTCGGAGAGTATTAAGAATAAAATGCTATGTCCAAAATGCGGCAACAAGATGGACAGACGCTGTTACAGTATGGCATATCCCGTGCTGGTGGATGTCTGCAAGTCGTGTAATACCCTATGGTTTGAAAAATATGAGATGGAACTGCTGCAAATTCTCATCGAGAAGAATGAATCGTGTGACAGAAAATCGTAACACTCCCAACTAACGCTTCCTATGGGGAAGCTATATAAATGTGCATGTTAATACGTTTTTTGTCCATTCCTTATTACAGTAATTACAATGTATAATATCGCTATCTTTTAAAGCAGGTATAGTCTGTCTCAGACCTTGCACACATCGGGAAAGGAGGCTAAGGAATGCGCTATGAGCTAATGCGTCCCGCACAAATTCAAGATGCCATCCAGAAAGGATTGTCATTACTGATGCCTGTCGGTGTTATTGAGTATCATGGTCCGCAGAACCCGGTAGGAACCGATGCTCTAATTTCTCAGGGTATTGTCCACCGGGTGGAAGAAAAGGTGGACTGTGTTGTCGCTCCTACTATTTTCTATGGCTATACAGGTGAGTGGGCTGCCGGTATCGAGAAAGGTGAGGTCCATGTAGACGGCACAGCACTATACAGCTTCGTTAAGCCTATCCTGAAAGCTTTCTACAATCAGGGCTGGAAGCGGATCTATATAATTTGTCACCATCAAGGGCCTCAGGGTGTCACTATGCTTTCCTACCAGCGTGCGGCCACAGAGGTTGCCATGGAGTATGGCTTGGAGCACTCCGGCACTGGGTGGCACAGCGATACTAAGCTGTATCCCTTCATCTTTCAGCGTATGCACATTGTGAGTGATTCTCAATTTTCATCACAAGGCTACGGTGGGCATGGAGGACGAGACGAAACCGCTGCGGCGATGTGTCTGTATCCCGGAACGGTGGACCTTGAGGAGCTTGATACGGAGGATCCGGTATGGGCTGTCGATGCCCATGAGGCAACGACAGAACTGGGTGAACAAATTGCTGAGACTATAGTTGACGGTTGGATTGCAGAACTTGGCAAATGAATGTCGGCTGAGTAAAAAGTGCATGGGAAAGTAGTATTTGTCCATTCGCTTTTTATGGCCGCCGTGTGTATAATACTAAAAGGAATAGGGGCTTAGAAACAGCCGCATTGCCTGTATGGGAGTGAGTATTTGTAGAAGTAATCTGCTCAAAAGTAACGAGAATGTAATGGAGGGAGAATAAGAGATGGTAAGCAAGAGAAAAGTTGGGTTCACACTTATCGAATTGTTAGTTACTATAGCCATAATTGCTTTGCTGGCCGCAATTCTGTTTCCAGTCTTAGGGAAGGCCAGGGAGACAGCACGCAAGACAAATTGCCAATCTAACCTGAAACAACTTAGCACAGCGGTGCAGATGTACGTCCAGGATTGGAACGGGTTCCTTCCGTTTTATGGTCCTTCTTATTATTGGTTCAATGCGATTTAC
>JAQVUQ010000426.1 GCA_028699365.1 bacterium
TTCTGTATGTATAGGATTGCTCGTAACCGTCTATGAACTCAGCGACCACATCGGCATCCATCATACCGTCAAGGAAAGCGGGCCAGAGTCCCATACTCATAATATGAGCGGGAGCTTTATCGTCAACGACATAGGAGTTGGAAAAGGTTATCAGCACTCTGGGGCCGGGGCAGGAAGAGGAGAGTGCCTCCATAAACTGCCGTCCCCTGCGGCGCACCTGAGCACGGTACTCGTCCCAGCTCTTCTCCATCCGATCCGGCTGCAACATATAGCTGAAAGGCTTATTGACGTTATATTGCTCCGTATCAAGCATGAATCCTGCGGAACGGGCATCACAGGCAGCACGTGATGCCGACTTGATATTAGACAGTATCCTCTCCCAGGCCTTATCGTCAAACCAATTGGCAGTCAGATCGGCAGCCACGTTTATCCTGTAGAAATTCTCGGTCACCCTCTTCAGCCCCATGTCTGTCATAGCAGCCACATCAGACCTCTGCATATCATAGGTCACGGGAGCCCCTGCGTTCATATAACGGTTTGTGATCAACTCATTGCCGTTGTCGGACATAGTATGTATGACCCCGTCTATCGGTAGAGCATCCACTACACCGGCACCTGTTTTAGTCATAGCCAATGGGGTCCTACCGATTCCGCCCAGATGAGGAGGACCGGCAAACCCGATTATCTTTTTGCCGTCGGCACTTTCAGCACCAAACGCGCATACATGTCCTGCAACAGACATAGCCACAAGCACCAACGAAAAAGTTACCAACCACAAAGTGCCTTTACGCAGTACCATATCGACTACCTCCATAAAAATCGTTACGGCTTACTCCGATCCAGCGCTACTGCTTCAGTTGATACATAGCGCTGTCGGTTACCGCCTGTCGGCGCTGCATCCATTTGACATGGCCGTCGACAAAGAGAAGACTCGATCCCCCGCCATGCCTCCCGGAGGCATGGAGACTGTGACTCTGCGGGTTCACACAATCCGCGTAAGTGCTTCCCGGCTGCTTCCAGCCGCTCGGTAGAGGATCCCACACCTCATTAGCCTCGGCAACCTCTCCCAGTAGCACAGTATTGGCAGGCTTGGTGACATCAGTCTCATAGACGGGCTGCACCACAGCTAATTCACAAGGAATTATAACCCTATGGTTAACACCATAGGACATCTTATTATTTGAGGCAAGATTCGCCGGCTTGACAGGCGGCAAAACTGCCATTCTATTTGACGGGCAGATAAATACCGAATAGTTCTTGATGTAAGGAAAGATAAATTCCGGCCAGAGAAAGTAACCGTTACCAGTCACAAAACAGTTCGTATTACTTGTCTGTCCGGGATGAAGTACACGATTCTGCGGATAAGCCTCATCCCAGTCCTGGGTATACATACTGAATGCCAGCCCGAGTTGCTTAAGGTTGCTCTGGCAAGTGGCCTTCCTGGCGCTATCCCTTGCCCTGGCAAAAACGGGGAAGAGTATAGCAGCCAATACCGCTATAATAGCAATAACCACCAGCAGTTCTATAAGAGTAAAGCCCTTCTTCTTTGTCATTTTCCTCATCCTTTCTTTTCTCTCTTTATCGACATCTTCCATCTGCAGAACAGCAAACCGGTTTATTCTCCAGCCAGCCGTCCTTACCATATACAGGTAGAGCTGACAAAAACAATTCATCGCAACGATACATGCTGAGGCGGAGCCGTGCTGCCGCGAACTATCAACTCCGGCGCTACTACCGTATCAGAGCTACCGGTATTATTTGAAGCATCAGACGCCAGCAGCAACCTAAGGCTCTCCTCAGCCATACGATCAAAATGAGTCTCCACACTGGTTAAGCCGGGACGTGCCTCTTCACCGTCAGGAGTATTATCGCAGCCGACCAGGGACAAGTCGCGAGGCACAACCAAACCGTGCAGGCGACAGTAATCCATAACCGCCAGAGCTATTTCATCATTAGAGGCTATAACCGCCGTTGGCGGGCAAGGATTATTCATCAAGCGCTCCATGGCAGAAAAAACGGCAGACTTATCGGTGCTTATACACTCCGCCACCATTCTCCAGTCCATGGCCAGCTTATGCCTTCTCAGACCAGCCTCATAAGCCTGAAAACGCGGAGACATCCAGTCGTTGGCTATGCGAGTCAGTACCAGACCTATTCGTCTATGCCCCATATCCAATAGATGTCTGACGGGCAGATCGACACTCTTTCTGAGATCATGCCGCACAGTGACAACACCGTCTATAGGCATAGGTACGTGGGCAAACACTGCATTATTGTTCTTACAGATCCCTTGTATCAATTCAGCAGACAGGGTGCTTCCCTGCAATACGACGATATTGGCTCCGGTCATATCACTGCTGATCAGGGCGGGCGTAAACAGTTGAAGGTCTATCCCCATTCGGGTAGCCGCCTTGCGCATCTCATCCACAAGTTTAAGCTGAACAAAAGGGCTGCCCTGCATAGGCAATCCCACCTCGTCCCAGGGACAATTTAAAACCAACTTCACACTAAAAGGAGAATTAGTTTTAGCAATAAATGCACCGCGATACTTGAACCTCTTTATCCACCCCTGCTGCTCCAATTCATCGAAAGCCCTGCGAGCAGTGATAACACTGACGCCAAAACGATTGCAGACTTCTTCCAGCGATTGGAAGCGATCTCCTGGACGGAGATTCTTCTCACCGATCTCTACAAGCAAAGTATTGAAGATATCCTGCCAAAGATGGTTAGAAGCCATAGTTAAAATATCACCGTATTACCACTTTATTTCTTCCTGCTGTAGTAAACGACATTACGTATCAGCAGGGGTCTGTAGATAAACGTATTATATGACATACAAGTTATTATGTCAACAAATATCTTCCAGTAGCATATAATACGTCCAACTGCTGTAATGGAATTTCCATATACTATAAGCAGAGTCCCGGAAAAGCAGTTTCCGGGACTCTTGCGCTGTTCACCATCTTGTCACTTTAAGTTACTTTAAATTCCTCTATTCGGTCTCGGGTTAAAGCTTCACCGCCGGAATCTTCCTGGGCATACCGCCCTGGCGCATGGATTCCGCTCCCAGACACCCGGCCGCTACGGCCATTCTGGCGGCGATGGGGTCGGCGATAGGCGTTATATCCTTGAGCAGCATATCCAGGAAATCCTCGGCTATGCACGGGTCGGCTCCG
>JAQVUQ010000427.1 GCA_028699365.1 bacterium
TCTCAGTATTAACGCTCCTTTCCCTCCGGCTTGGGTGATAATATCATCGGCATATTGCGTCCTTCAAGATTCGGAGGCCGTTCAACAACGGCACTGTCCGCCACATCGGTCGCCACCTTCTCCAGAATTCTGATCCCGAATTCGGTGTGCGCCATCTCTCTTCCACGGAACATGATGGTCATCTTGACCTTGTCACCTTCCTGAAGAAACTTTTTGGCATTCCGCGTCTTGAACTCGTAATCATGCTCGTCGATCTTAGGCCTCATCTTAACTTCCTTGATCTCGACCTGCTTGGATTTACGGCGAGTCTCCTTGGCCTTTTTGCTCTGCTCATACTTGAATTTACCGTAATCCATTATCCGGACAACAGGCGGCGCTGCCGTTGCAGCTACCTCCACGAGGTCGAGCCCCTCTTCCCGTGCCTTGGCCAGAGCTTCCCTGGTAGGCATAATACCGAGTTGTTCGTTTTCATTGCCGATGACCCTGACTTCCGGAACACGAATACGCTCGTTGATACGCAACTCTTTAATATTAACTCACCTCCGATTATTACACTGGAAAACAAAAAAGGACGGCATAAGCCATCCATTCAACTCAGACCATACCTACCTGCCAACAACCTCAACGGCGCCTGCAGGTGAGAAGCGGACGGCTTCTGCTTTCCAGCTACATTGGATTTTAACAGAGCCTGTCCTGATTGTCAATGAAAACCTGGATTTCAGGATATACGTTATGTCGATTCCAGAGGAACCTGCCAGTCTTCTCTTTTGGCTTTAATAAATCCTTTCTCCACCGGCAACTCCTGTATATGCTTTCCCACCTCCTGCCAGAGTGCATCGAACATCCAGGCAGGGATCGGCCGCGTTCCGTCCCTGGCCTCGCTGATGGACCACAGGCAGAAAGCCAGGAACTTGGCCGGCGTCACATGCGAATAACTTATTACGATATCCCAATCAAGCGTTTCCCAATGTCTTTGAACTATCGACGCAGCATCCCACCAATCCGGCCTGTTCTCATACTGGATGGATATCTTTATGGCCAACAGGTCTTCCCTGGAGACCACGACGAACTGATGTCCCTCTACATCACGCCGTTCACCCCTGGACATAACCGTTTCATTCATGTCGATACCGGAAGTTATGTTGAAGATCAAATCCACCCTGGTCCGTTTTTTCCAGGCCTGATATATCCATTCAGAGTCGGAACGCCGGGTTCTGAAACCGGCTTCGGATAAAGCGTCGAGCGCTCTGTCGGCATCCTGACGCATGATATAGAAATCCACATCCGAGGAAGCCCTGGGGTGCCCGTATTCTCTGACCGCAAGTCCGCCTCCAAGAAGGTACGGGACTTCATTGCCCTCCAGTATGTCCCGGGCCAGGACGGCGGTCTCGGTTATTCTGGGAGAATATTGCAATCGCTTCATTACACCCTCCGCCGATACTTTATGAGCAGGCACTATATGGCGGCTACAATATCCATGCCGTGCCGTTCGCCGGTGCCGGAAGGGGGCTTGCGGCTACTCGTCGAAGAGTGTGTCCGAACTCTGAGGCATTTGCTCCAGAAAGAGATTACCATCCTCGTCGCGAAGCAGAATATCCACCCGCTGTCTGGCCTCCTCCAGACGATAGCGGCATATCCGTGCCAGCCTGACGGCTTCTTCGAACTTCTGAAGAGATGCATCCAGGCTCAACTGTCCGCTTTCCATTTCCGCTATGATATTCTCCAGACGCTCTACAGCGTCTTCGTATCTCAAATCATCCGATGAGGCTTTCATCGCGCACCTCCGTAACGTTCCCTCTGAAGGCCCCTTTGGCCAGAATAACATCGATATCATCACCGATGACGAGCTGATCGCTGCTTGCTATTATCCGGCCGTCAACGGCCGACCGGACTATGCCGTACCCCCTCTGCAGCGTCGATAACGGACTGAGCGTGTCCAGTTTCGACGCCAGAGAGACGAATTTACCCTCCGTTGCTGCCAGCGAGGCTTTAAAGTTGCTGCCCAAGGCAGCAACGGTATTATCCAATGCCTTTAGATCCTCATCCAACTGCTCAGGAAAGCGCCGGAGAACATAGCCCTCGTGGATGGATTTCAGCTCGCTCTGGCGCAATTGAAGCAGCGTCAGGATACTGCTGCGCATCCTGCGCATTTTCGTCAGTATATCACGCTGCAATTCCGATCTGTCCGGCACCGCCAGTTCCGCTGCCGCCGAGGGCGTGGGCGCCCTCATATCAGCCGTGAAATCGCTGATCGTAAAGTCCGTCTCGTGACCTACGGCCGAAATAACCGGAATAGCGGATGCAGCAATGGCACGAGCTACTATCTCCTCGTTAAACGCCCACAGATCCTCCAGCGAGCCTCCGCCCCGTCCTACGATTATGAGATCCGCATCCCCGGCTTCGTTAAGATCATACAGAGCCCCGGCAATGGCCGCAGGCGCTCCCTCTCCCTGGACGGGAACAGACGCCAGTATGACTCTTACGGCGGGCATACGACGCCTGAGGATGTTAAGTATATCCCTGATGGCGGCTCCTCTCTCGGAGGTCACCACCCCTATCACTGCGGGAAAACGGGGAAGCTCTTTCTTTCTTGAAGCTGCAAAAAGCCCCTCGGCCTCAAGACGGGCTTTCAACTGTTCAAAGGCAAGCTGCAGCGCCCCTATTCCTGCCGGATCAAGAGATTGCGCCACCAGACGAAACTCGCCGCGCTTTTCATACAAACCCACCTCGCCGTCAGCTATGACCTCCAGCCCGTTCTCCAGTCTGAACCTCAGCTTCGACGCGGCGCTCCTGAACATAACGGCGCTTACCTGAGCTTCGTTATCCTTAAGCGTAAAGTAGACGTGCTGTGAAGCCGCAATTTTCAGATTGGATATCTCGCCCCTGATCCTGACTCCGGGCAGGCTAAGCCCTATGATTTGCGAGACCTGCCGATTCAACTCGGACACGGTTATCACAACAGTATCGTCCAACCTTGTAAACAACAATTTCTTCTCCAATCATCGATTAACGGCAGGTGACCGGCATGCCGTGCCTCTGCCGCTAACGGATGCCATGCTCACAATGATTATTCGCTGGCTGACGGAAGAAAACCTTCACATGTTTTGTTTATCACCATGACGCTATGGGTAAGATTGATTAAGATTCGTTCGGGGGTCAGTGCGTGTCAATTAAGC
>JAQVUQ010000039.1 GCA_028699365.1 bacterium
CCCTTCAAAATTCCAGCTAGATCCATACCTGCTTTAGCAGCCAGAGTAATGGAATACTCATGATCACTGGCCTTGGGTCGAAAACTCACCATACTTTTCAATACTTCAGCCGCCTCATCAGGCTTACCGCATCTTACATATGCCATTGCAAGTTCATATACTACATGTTGTCCGGCACCGGTATTTGCAGGATATAACGATAAGCACTCGGCCAGATCATCCGGCAAAAGCATACACGCTTCCTTACCGCATCGTATTAACCTTAGCCGCTCCATGGCAACCAATGCACTCGCCGAATCTTTCGGATATCGGCTTAAGAATGTGTTATATACCGAAATTGCTTGCTTAGTTTCCCCCATTTTGTGCAGTTGGTTTGCAAGGGCACGGTAAGCATACGGCATCCAATCTTTCCAATATTTACTTCGCTTATTATCTGCAAGACATAGAAACTCTTTATACGTATCTACGGCAGCCGCATGTCCACCAACTTTTAACTGTGCCTGCATCTCGGCACGGATCATGAAATTGTTTGAGAGGTATTTATCATGTATGAGCGGAGAAGATGATGATAGTCTCTCAAGATCTTTGCTGGCAGCTATTGCTTCATCAAGTCGGCCCAACCTATGTAGTGATTGTATGCGTGTATTCTGCGCAGTAAAATGCACTCCCACATAAGGTTCATCGAGCGCCAAACATTTATTCAAATTTTGTAACGCCTCTCCAATTTGGCCAAGATGAAAATGGTAATACCCCAACCAGTAAAATGCCTTAGATGCCCATGGATCTCTGGTGCCGTATTTTGCAATCAGATCCTCTATGTATCTAATATTCGATTCCATATCATCTTTATTACTCATAGGCTTTATCTTGCGTAATGCGCGGCAGAAATCCGTTCTTGGCGCGATGTAATCATCTCCAGCGATAATATGTCCAACAATAATCCCTTTATATCCCATGCTGACATATACAATTATCCCTATACAAATAACTAAGAACAAAGGCAATAAGAAAGTCATACTGCACTTGTATGCTTGCATTGGTGGACACATCATATTTACCCTTCGCTATAAAAAGCCCCTCAACCATATTAGTCAGGCTCTTTATAGATTCCAAAAACTATTTGTCACATACTGGACTATCATACTTTGAATAAACCGTATCACCTTTATTGCTTCCACATGCGCTAAAGAATGTTCTCTCATAACTGCCATATCCATAGTACCAAGGACTAATAAAATGAATTTTTCGAACTCTGCAAGTCCATTCGATACTACCTTGATTATAGTAATTGCCGTCTTTGTAGTCCCATTCCCACCAATGCCTGATTCTTGAGTATGGTTTAGCTATGACGTCAGCATATCCGCTATTTTCAGCAAATTGAACTTCATCCACGTCAGTTTGTTGCCGATCATTCGGTAATGCGTCAATGTGTTTTAAATCCAAGCTACCGACAGCATTACTTTTGCATTGAGCACCTATAATGCCTTCTAAACCACCGTTACCTAAATGCACAAGTGTCTCACTCGGTTGAAATCTTATATAGCTATGTCTTCTTACCTTGGGAAGCCTTCCGTTACAATTATTGATTTCCATGATTGAACCGCGCCCAAAATCATAGTGCCATACACCACTTGTGGGAGTTGTTGCCGATATATAAATTAGCTCTGTATAAGTATCGCGATCTTTCTGGCGCCAGATTGTTCCTATATCTCGTAATCTAAGGGATACCAAGAAACAAACCACCACAAATACAATTGTTGCCAGAGCAATGACATCTCTTGATATACGCCTCACCCAGATGCGCCTCTGCTTATTCCGGTCTTCCTCCTTTTTCGATTAGCAAAGGCGATCACAAGGCCCATTATAGCTATCGGAATAGCGATTTTCATAGCAGCAAACATATTTCTACGAATTCTCTCAACACGCATCTGCCTAAGACGCTCTTTCGCAATTTTTGCTTCCGGCAGATCGGGAAACCGCTGCATAATTTCCAGCAGTATTCTCTCTCGTTCCGCATCCTTACCTAATATCTTTAATACATCGGATAGATCGAGGGATGCTCTGGCTGCAAGAGTGACAGAGTACTCTTGATCATCCTGTTTAGGCTTAAAAATAAGCATACCATTTAATATTACCGCGGCGTCATTCAATTTGTCATCTCTTGTGTATGCCATTGCCAATTCGTATAATACATGCTGTCCGGCGCCAGTGTTTGTCGGATATAACTTTATACAACTTAGGAGTTCCTCTTTCGAGAGTATACATTGTTCCTTACCGCATTTTATTAGTCTTAACCTCTTCATAGCTATCAATGCACTTGCGGGGCTGTCTGGATATTGCTTCAAGAATTCGTCGTAAACCGAGATAGCTTCTTTAACATTACCGGTCTTTACCAGTTGATCTGCAAGCCCACGATAGGCATAAGATGTCCAACTTTGCCAATATTTGTTTCGTTTATTCTTTGCAGCTTTAATAAACAACCTATAGGTATCTATAGCAGATTGTTTCTGGCCTTTGAGCTGCGCCTGTATACCGGCTCGAACCATAAAATTATTTGAAAGAAACTTGTCCTGCCATGCTGGAGGACATGATGTATTGTCAAGCTCTTTGCTAGCAGCTATTGCCTCTTTAGGTCTTCTTAATATCTGTAGTATTTGCATACGTTCGTTCTGCGCTGCGAAATGCACTCCAACGTATGGCTCTGGAAGTTTAAGACAGCTATCAAAGTCGGATAGCGCTTCTTCGTATTTGCCTAAAAGATAACGTGTATGTCCAAGCTCACAAAATGCTTTTGCTGCCCATGGATCAGAATTACCATATCTTGCTATCGCATCTTCTACTAGCCGAATATTGGCTTCCATATGAGCTTTCGTATCAGCAGGATATTGCTTGAGCAATGCACGGCTTAAAGCAGTCTCAGATGCAACTTTATCGTTTTGCGACAAAACAGATTTCACAACTCCCCGGCTATTTCCCTTGGCAGCGACTACAAACACTTCCGTAGTCGTAACCAGTGTAAACAGGAATGCAAAAACCGTAATATATCTATAACAGTTCAAATATATTACACTTCCCTTCTAAATCCCATAAATATCTATTAACCGCAAGGTGCAACTATTCATTGCATGCCGGAGTATCATATTCAGAATGTATCACACCGCCGTTTGCTTTATTATATCCACATGCATATGAGGTTGTGCTCTGACAACTGCCATGTCCTGGGAAATATTCACCCCAGCAATACTCTCGGACCAAACAATCCCACTCCATTGAACCACTTTTTGTAAAGCTTCCGTCTTCAAAATCCATAGTCCAGCAATGGCTAACCCGCGAATGTGCTGGTGCAGTCAATGTAGCCCGTAGTTCTTGTGTTAATGAATACGTATCTGTTTTCTGCCA
This sequence comes from bacterium, assembly GCA_028699365.1. Lineage (GTDB taxonomy): Bacteria > UBP13 > UBA5359 > UBA5359 > UBA5359 > UBA5359. The sequence goes on from JAQVUQ010000039.1 coordinate 3,400, forward strand.
GCCGTTTGTCATTGTTGTTGCATACTGTAATCCTAATTTCGCAACAGCATCAGTCCCTAAGTCAGCGCCAATGCTACTTGTTAAAGCTCCACTACACGAATGTGCAAGTGACTCTTCATAGGTCATAGACACTACATGTTCATCAGTTCGCGTGGTATCTCCGTTACAGTTCTCGAGAATCAATATGTCGCCTATTGTTACACCGCTATTCCAAGTGCCATCTGCAGGAATAGTGGCCGCTCTATAAATTGTCTCAATATACGTTTCACACCTTACCTGGCAATCGGCCATCCCCAGCTCACATGTTTTCCCTGGACACGTATATGCGCAGCACACTCTAATCATAAATAACAAAGCTGCACTGTTTATAATTGTAGTGTATGTTATTACCCGCAATGCTTTTATAAAATACATCTCATACCTCCAAATTAAGTATTTGATATTAAATATACAAAAGAATTGTACCTTAACCGATTCTATTGCTACCACAACTGAAAGTCGCTTCCAAGGCATCCCCCCTCATCATAAATAATAGCTTACAAATATGCAGACAAATTAGGTACTTAACATATAACGAAATTACGAATATAATAAAAGTGAGCGCTAAAGCAATGACCATGGGTCGGTTTTTTCTTTAGGCTTTTGCCGGGGAGTCCAGTCCCCGGCTCTTTTATTTTACCTTTATGCTTTCACCTGCCTTGCCGATCTTCAATTATCGGCAGATATTAGCTATCTTCGGCTACATAGCGTGTGTCTCCTTCTCGTCCAGAAACGAAAATTTTCCTTCAGCTAATCAAGCAAGTGCCTACTTAAAAGTATAGCATCTCTTTCCACAGCATTGCAAATTCTCGCCCTCTTGCAATAGAAAGCCTGCATAAATTATGGGAACACTTATTTTCGAGGAGAAATTTATGCGGAGAAGGTATAGGGCAGACAACGTCTGCCCTATACCTTGCTAAACGTTGAATCTAAAATTGATGATATCCCCATCCTGAACCGGGTAGGTCTTGCCTTCCAGACGGACCACACCCTGGGACTTGGCGACATTCATGTCACCGTTGACGCGCATGAAGTCGTCATTGGATATGACCTCCGCCCGGATAAAGCCGCGGGAGATGTCGGAGTGTATGGCTCCGGCGGCTTCCACCGCCGGCTCGTTCTTTTTAATGGTCCAGGCCCTGACTTCGTCGGGACCGACGGTAAAGAAGGATGACAGGTTCAGCAGGGCGTAAGCAGCCCGGATGAAACGGTCTCTGGCTGAGACGCTGATGCCCAGTTCCACCAGAAACTCCGCCTGCTCTTCGGCCGGCAACTGAGCTATCTCCATCTCTATGCTGGCGGAAAGCTGTATGTACTGCAGATTGCCGGCGTCAAGATAGTTCTTCAGGGGCGCCAGCAACTGCTCGTCCGGGCTCTCATCCACGTTTATAACCGCCAGCAACGGCTTCATGGTCAGAAACTGGTAGCCGCGCAGCCAGCGCATCTCTTCATCGCTGAAATCCTGCTGATAGAGCAGCTTTTCATCCTCCAGCAGGGCGGCACAACGCTCTATGACCGCCATATCCTGCCGGGCTTCTTCCTTGCCGCGCTGTATATCGCGGATCAGTCGCTCGCGACGGCGCTCTATCACCGACATATCGGAGAGAATGAGATCCATGATGACGGACTTGAGGTCCTCCAGCGGATTGATGCGTCCAAAGGGATGAGGCACGTTCTCATCGGCGAAGGCGCGCAGGATCAGAGCCAGTGCGTTGACGTCCTGGACCTGCTGCACAAAGGCGCTGTCCAGGCCGCGGGCTGAAGTAGGATCGCTCTCCAGCCCGGGCATATCCACAAACACCACTTCCGCGGGGGTGGTCTTCTTGGGCGTAAACATGTCGCTGAGACGCTGCAGGCGTTCATCCGGCACCTTGACGGTGCCGATATTAGCTTCCTCGCCCTTGCTCTGCCAGGACCTGACGGCGGCGTTGCCGCCTGTCAGGCTATTGAAAACGGTCGATTTGCCCGATAGGGGCAGACCTATTATGCCAACCTTCATTAATATCCTTCTCCGAAAGTGTTAATGGACGGCCGCAAAAGTGTTACTTTCAAGGCCTGACCCCTCAGGCTTGCGATTAGTCGCCGTTCTTGCCTTTTTCTACCGCCTTGATGAACTCCTCGATGACGCGCAGGAACTCATGGTTGCTGGCGGTCTTTCTCAATCTATCGGTAAGAAGTTCGGTGGATTCGGCCGATCCCCAGGAACCCAGCAGCCGTCTCAATGCCCAGATGACGCGCTGCTCATCGGGATCGAAGAGCAGTTCCTCATGCCTTGTGCCGGAGCGCTTGACATCTATAGCCGGGAAGATGCGTTTTTCCGCCAGAGCTCTGTCCAGAACCAGTTCCATGTTGCCGGTTCCCTTGAACTCCTCGAAGATGACGTCGTCCATGCGGCTGCCGGTATCCACCAGGGCGGTGGCGATAACCGTCAGGCTCCCGCCTTCCTCTATGTTGCGGGCGGCGCCGAAGAAGCGCTTGGGCTTGTGCAACGCGCTGGGATCAAGACCTCCGGACAGGGTTCTGCCGCTGGGCGGTATAGTCACATTGTAGGCTCTGGACATTCTGGTGATACTGTCCATGAGAACGACCACATCGCGGCCTTCCTCTACCAGGCGCTTGGCCTTCTCCAGCAGCAGTTCCGATACCTGGGCATGGTTCTCCGGCGGCATATCGAAGGTGGAACTGACCACCTCGCCGCGCACGGACCGCTTGATATCGGTGACTTCCTCTGGACGTTCGTCCACCAGCAGCACCAGCAGCACTACCTCGGGATGATTGTAGATCACGCCGTTGGCAATCTTTTTCAGCAGCGTAGTCTTGCCTGCCTTCGGCGGCGAGACTATAAGACCGCGCTGTCCCTTGCCGATGGGGGCCACTATATCTATCAGGCGGTTGGAAACCTCGGACGGCTCCATCTCCAGCCTCAGTCGTTCGTCCGGATATATGGGGGTCAGATAATCGAAATGCGGCCTGCGAGTCACGGCATCGGGATCATGGCTGTTGATGGATTCTATCTTCAGCAGGCCATGATAGCGCTCGGTATTCTTGGGCGGACGCACCTGCCCGTTGACGGTGTCTCCGGTTCTCAGGTTGAAACGCTTTATCTGGGTGGCTGAGATGTATATGTCGTCAGGGCCGGGCAGATAGCGCTCCCGGCGCAGGAAGCCGTAGCCGTCAGGCAGTATCTCCAGCACGCCCTCGCCGTAAAGCACCCTTACCGGTTCATGATGAAATACCGGCTCGTATACCGGGGCCGGCGGAGGGGTGGGTATGGCGGTGGGTGCCGGGGCAGCCGCTGTAGGAGCGGTATTGTACTCCGGCACGGCGGCAGGCGCAGGTGCCGCCGATGCAGCAGAGGCAGCAGGCCTCTCCGGTGCAGCAGGGGCGACAGGCCTCTCCGGCGCAGCAGGGGAGACAGTCCTCTTCGGTGCGGCCGGAGCCGGCATCGGATCAGGTGTTCTCTTCTCAACCACCGGCACTTCGGGCGCGGAAACAACCTCGCTTATGATTTGCTGGACAGGCTGTTCCTCGATGGGAGCGGGCCTGGGACGGGGCGGTCGTCCCCGTCTCGGGCGCTGAGGGGCGGCTTCTTCCGGCTGTACGGTCGCTTTTTCCTCCGGGGCCTCCCCGCCCACCATTATAAAATTAACCGACTCTTCCTTGCGATACCGCCGGTAGTTCTTGACACCCAGCGCCTCGGCAATGGCATAGAGTTCAGACAGTTTCTTGGACAAAAGTTCGGAACGATCCAAGTTCATTCCCCTTTCAGTTATAGCTCGATAACTCGATATATTAAAATCAAGAAAACGATCGATCATATTGATCGAAGCAGATGACCGGCATCGCCGATCGATATATATTAAGCTCCTGTCTCCTGATATGAAACTATTTGCGAAGCATGCATCAACACACTGACCGTAGAGGCATGGAAGGACAACAGACGTCTCTCTTACGTTAACGGACACGGAACAGGAGCGAGGCTAAAGTTTTTAAAAATCAAGAAGGAAATATCTGCAAATTACGCTTCGGTACCTCCGTAAACTTCAGGTTTGAGTACTCCTATAAACGGCAGATTGCGGTAACGCTGGGCAAAATCCAGCCCGTAGCCCACGACGAATCGATTGGGTATGCTGAAACCGTTGTAATCCACCTTGACGTTGACCTTCCGTCTGTCTGGCTTATCCAGCAGAGTGCATATCTTCAGACTGGCGATATTTCTGGAGCGCAGGTTTTCCGTCAGATAGCTGAGGCTGAACCCGGTATCGATTATATCCTCTATTATCAGGACGTGCCGGCTCTCCACATCCTCATCCAGATCCTTCAATATGCGCATGACGCCGGAAGGCTTGGTGTCCCTGCCGTAGCTGGACATGGCCATGAAGTCGAAGGAGAGAGGTATGTTTACATGCCTCATTATGTCGGCCATAAAGAGCACGGCCCCCTTCAGCACGCCTACCAGAACGAGGTCCTTGCCCTCGTAATCGCTGGCGATCTGCGTACCCAGAGCCTTTATCCTCTCCTGCAAAGCTTCCGCGGAGATCAATACTTCTTCTATATCGTTCATCATATCGGACATTCTATCGTTCACAGGTGTTCACTCCCATTCGATGGTTGATGGCGGTTTTGAACTTACGTCGTATACCAGCCGGTTTACATCAGGCACTTCATTCATTATCCTGGTGGAGATCCTCTCCAGCACCTCGTAGGGCAACCGGGCCCAGTCGGCCGTCATGGCATCCTCGCTGGTCACGGCCCGCAGCACTATCGGATAGGCATAGGTGCGATGGTCTCCCATAACGCCTACGCTCCTGATCACCGGCAGTACGGCAAACGCCTGCCAGACTTTACGATAGAGCCCTGCCTTCTTGATCTCCTCACCGACGATAGCGTCGGCCTCCCGCAGTATGTCAAGGCGCTCTTTGGTAACCTCACCGATAATCCTGATGGCCAGCCCCGGTCCGGGAAACGGCTGCCTCCAGATCATATCGGACGGCAGGCCCAGCTCGGCCGCTACGCCGCGCACCTCGTCCTTGAAGAGGTACCTTAACGGCTCAAGGAGTTTGAGGTCCATCTCTTCCTGGAGGACGGCCCCCACGTTATGGTGAGTCTTGATGGTAGCGGCGTTCTTGGTTCCGCTCTCTATGACGTCGGGATAGAGCGTCCCCTGCGCCAGATAGGCCATGCCCTTCATCTTCTTGGACTCTTCTTCAAAAACCCTTATAAACTCCTTGCCGATGGCCATTCGCTTCTTTTCAGGATCGGTCACTCCCCTGAGCCGGTCCAGAAAGCGTTCCTGGGCCTGTATATGTATCAGGTTTATCTTATAATTGTCACGGAAGGTCCGGCAGACCTTCTCCGCCTCGTCCTTGCGCAAAAAGCCGTGATCTACAAAGATGCAGGTAAGCTGATCCTTGACGGCCTGGTGCACCAGTACTGCGGTTGCTGCAGAATCTATGCCACCACTGAGAGCGCAGATCACTCCGGCATCTCCGACCATCTCTCTGATCTGCGTTACCTGGGTCTCGACGAAGGAGCCCATGGTCCAACTCGGAGAGCAATCACAGATCTTGTGCAGGAAGTTTTTGATAACCTCCACGCCCCAGGGCGTATGCACCACTTCAGGATGGAACTGAACACCGTAAAGCCGCCGGCCTCTGTTGGCCATAGCCGCTATGGGTGTGTTGTCGGTGGAGGCCAGAGCGTCAAAGCCGGGCGGCATCTCGGCTACCGCATCGCCGTGGCTCATCCAGCAAGTAAGATCCTTATTCAGATCCATGAAGAAGTCGCTGTTGTCCAGGACATGAAGCTCGGTCTTGCCGTATTCCCTGACGGTGCCGGGCGCCACTCGTCCACCCAGGATGTGAGCCAGCAGTTGCATGCCGTAGCAGATGCCCAGAATCGGTATGTCCATGTTGAAAAGCTGCGGGTCCACATGCGGCGCGCCTTCTTCATAGACGCTGTTGGGACCTCCGGAAAGAATGATGGCCTTGGGCGCCCGCTCTTTCAGGGTGCTTATCGGCGTATCGTGCGGCATGATCTCGCAGTAGACCTTGCTCTCCCGCACCCTTCTGGCTATCAGTTGGCTGTACTGCGCACCGAAATCGAGAACTATTACCATTTGAGACGCCGTCGACATCGCTAACTTCTCCTTTACTTGCCCATCCCGACGTGCTGCTCACGTTGCTGCGCTTTGCCTTCCGAGGGAAGCGAGGGGGCTATAACTATCTCCACCTGTTGCAGTTCTTTTATATTGCGCTTGCCACAGGTGCCCATACAGGTCTTGAGGGCGCCGGCGAAGTTAAGCGTTCCGTCATCCGTTCTGGCCGGCCCGAAGAGGATCTCCTTGAGCGTTCCCAGCTTGCCGACTTTGATACGGGTTCCGCGCGGCAGGCCGGGACTGGCGGTAGCCATGCCCCAGTGATAGCCGTGTCCGGGAGCTTCCTCAGCGCCGGATATGGGCGAACCTATCATAACGGCGTCGGCTCCGCTGGCAATGGCCTTGCAGATATCCCCGCCGGTTCTCATGCCTCCGTCGGCTATGACGGCTACGTAATTGCCGCCGGCGGCAAAGTATTCGTCACGAGCGGTGGCGGCATCGGCTACGGCGGTTACCTGCGGCACCCCTATACCCAGAACACGCCGGGTAGTGCAGGCGGCGCCGGGGCCTATCCCGACCAGAATGCCTTTAACTCCGGTATGCATCAGTTCCATGGCCGCTTCATAGGTGGCACAGTTACCGGCCACAACGGGCATCGGCAACATGGCGCACAACTTTTCCAGAGACAGGGCGTTGGCCCTGGAGGATTCGAACTTGACGCTGGTAACCGTTACCTGAACGACAAAAAGGTCTACGCCCTCTTCCGCGGCTATGGAGCCGAAGCGTTCGGCGTTCAGAGGAGAGGAGGATACGGAAACCGTTACGCCGCTCTTCTTCATCTCTCTTATACGTTGTCTGATAAGTTCTTCCTTGATGGGCTCACGATATATCTGCTGTATCAGCGGCACGACTTCATCGGAAGAAACAGCCGTTATTTTGTCGATTACGGCGGCGGAGTCTTCGTATCTGGTCTGGACTCCTTCCAGATTAAGAACCGCCAGGCCTCCCAGGCGTCCCATCTCCACGGCCAGGCGGACATCCACCACGCCGTCCATGGCTGAGGCCAGAATGGGAATATCCAGTCTAACGTCACCTATGGATGTGGAAATATCGGTATCTTCGGGATCGATGGTAAGAGTAGATGGAGCAATAGCTATCTCGTCAAAGCCGTACACTCTGCGTGCCGTCCGGCCGCGTCCAACAGATAAATGCATTGGAAATCCCCCATTTCCTTATTCAGATGAAAATGCGCTCTTTGAGCGCGATTCAAAGTTCAATGAACCCAAACCCTTTGTGCCTGCCGCGCCGAAGCTCATAAAGCGAAGGCGGGTGCCTCTGTGCCTTTTTCGGAACAGATGAGAAAAAGCTGCGGGAACATCATTTGTTGACAAGTCGTAATTAATTCTTGATGTTATCAGAAAGCCCTTCCGGTGTCAATAGCAGTTAAAGTGGAAATATAGATGATACAGCGTCTATTACAGGTGTGCGGAAGGCGAACCGGCTAATGGAAATGTACTTTCTGCAGATGACCTTGATACTGGGGTTGGCGGCGCTTGTCAGCCTGGCCGCACGTCTGCTCCGGCAGCCTCTGGTGCTGGCCTATATCCTGACCGGCATCATTCTGGGGCCTCTCCTGTTGAATACCCTGCGCCGGCGCGAGCTGTTCGATATTTTCGGCGCCATCGGCATAGCCTTTCTCCTCTTCCTGGTGGGGCTGGAGTTGAATCCCCGGCGCATCAGGGAATTCGGACGGGCGGCCCTGGCAACGGGGCTGATCCAGATAGGCATGACCCTGGCTCTGGGCTATCTTCTGGCGACACGGCTGAATATCGGCTCCTCTCTGTCGGCGGTTTACCTGGCTATGGCCGTGACCTTCTCCAGTACCATAATCGTCGTCAAACTCTTTGCCGAGAAGGGTTCGCTGAACGCTCTTTACGGCAAGATAGTGGTCGGCATACTTCTTGTCCAGGACTTCGCCGCCATGCTGGCGTTGCTGCTGCCACCCAGATTCGGAGACGGCGGTCTGTCCTGGGAAGGCTTTCTGCAGATAGCCGTCATCCTTGCCAGGAGCTCTGCCGTATTCCTGGCAGTCATGCTGGCCGGTGCCTATGTGCTGCCCTTTGTCTTCAGAAACGCGGCCAAAAATTCCGAGATGCTGCTGACTGTCAGCCTGGCATGGCTGTTTACCGTCTCCGCCCTGGCCATCAGGACGGGGTTCGGTATTCAGATAGGAGCCTTTCTGGCCGGCGTCAGTCTGGCGTACCTTCCCTACAGTCAGAGTATAAGTGCCAGGGTAAGCCCCTTACGTGATTTCTTTATAATCATATTCTTCGTGAGTCTGGGCGCCAACCTCAACGTCAACGCCCTGTCGGGCATGTGGCCGGCTCTGATAATCATAGTTCTCTTCGTCCTGCTCGTGAAACCGCTTATCGTCATGGCTGCACTGGGTTACCTGGGCTATCGAAAGCGCACTTCGTTCATGTCGGCTGTCTCCATAGGACAGATCAGCGAATTTTCCCTGATACTTACGGCTGCCGGACTGGCTCTGGGACAGATAGGGGTAACGCTGTCCTCGCTGATCACGGCAGCAGCCGTGATATCCATCGCTATCTCCACCTATATGATCTACTTTGCGGAAAACATCTACAGAGTCCTGTCCGGCCCGCTCTCCATCTTCGAACGTTCCGACCACGGCCGTGAAGAACTGGAGTACCTGCCGCAGACAGGCCCCGGGCATAACATCCTCTTCGGCTACCATCGCATAGGCTACTACATTCTGGAAGCCCTCCGGCAGAGCGACGAGGAGACGGTGGTGGTCGATTTCAATCCCGATTATCTGAAACGGCTGGTGGGGAAAGGGATCCCCAGCCTCTATGGCGATATTTCCGACCCGGATATATTGAAGAGACTCGGAGCCGATAAAGCAAAGAGGATAATTTCCACCATACCGGATTACCGTGATAATCATCTCATGGTGGAACAGGCCAGGGAACTGAGCACCAGGCCGGTAATCATAGTCACTGCGGATCAGGTGGACGAAGCCCTGGATCTATACGATACAGGCGCGGATTATGTTATCATGCCGCAGGTGCTGAGTGCCGAATTCACAGCTTCTCTTCTGGGCGTACTCTGCCGGGACAGCGAGTCGCAGGCCCGCAGCGTGCAAATTATCAGGCAGCAGCAGATAGAGAGGTTATTACAGATGTAAGCGTAAACTACCTA
>JAQVUQ010000428.1 GCA_028699365.1 bacterium
TGTGGAAGGTGGTGCGACCTTGATAGAAGAGAACGGTTATTATGTACGGCAGCCTAAACATGATATTTGTTGCCACTTAAATTTCGAGCACGGCGTTATAAAGCTATCAGGAGAGCCGGCGATCATATACAAAGACGGATATAACAAGCCTCTGGAAGCTGCCGGAAGTGATGGCAATCCGTATAATCCGCTTTATAGCGAGCTTGTTTCGGCTATTGCTGATGACAGGAAACCTTATCCGAGTCTGGAAGAGGGGCTTAAGGATGTCAGGGTGATTCTTGCAGCTTATCAATCATCGGTGGAATGTAGGGAAGTCTTCTTTAACAGCCCCGAATGGTATGTTAAATAATCTGCAAAGGTGTATATTCAGGCTAAGTGCAAGATAAAGTATTTGAGGTGACCGGTGATGAACAAAGCGTCGGAAAAGACGATTTCCATTGAAGTCAGCGAAAATAAGATACGTATAATGTCCGATTACTGGGAAACATGTCATGATATTGACAGGGGCGGAGCTTTGTCTGAGATAACGTTCAAAAAAGGGCGGAGCGGTAATCTGTTGGCAACGCCTTTGGAGATGGAGCTGGGCAATTATCTGGACACGAACGAGCGACAGCCAAGCGTCAGAATAGAAGATAAGCATGACGAGATTCTTCTGGTATTTTCCGGTTATTTGCGGGATGAATACGGGCGGGGTAATATTGAGTATGTCCAGGCGTGGGGATATAGAGATTATGGCATTCATCGTGTGCAAAAGATATATGCTGCAGACGGTATAGTTGATTTATCCGGCATTGTTCTAGCAAAAGCCACAATCAATCAGACTTTCCCGATGCTTCTGGTGGATGCGGGCAAACAGGAATGGCATGATATCCGCGATTTGTCCCCGAAAACCTGTTGGCATTGCACGCCTAGCAGTTTCGGTTTGTTCGCCGGCAGTGGGGAAGGAATTCAGTTTATTCGTGGTGATGATATCTGGAATTGGGGATATGATGCCTGCGAGCGGCAGAATATCTATGGAAGTTTGAGTTGTTATGCTGTGGCAAACGGAACCGTTTGTTTTGAACTTGCACCCTGGAAAATGCTTACTGGTGCTAATATGGAGAATACGTATAAGAGGGACAGCGTTTCGTTTGAATCATTCCTGGGATTGACAAACTATAAATCCTCACCTTATCTTCCTTACAGAGAGGTTGCCATCTGCAGCCAACCGTTTCCTTCCGATATGGAAATACGTGATTTCAGTCGTATGGGGATTAATGTAATCAGAATACATGAAGGAGCTAATTATGTTAATAACACTATAGACCATTGGATGGACGGTATTTTTCCGCCATATGAAGGCGAACAGTTGACTGAGATGAAAAGGATCATCAGAACGGCACACATTTACGGTATTAAAGTGATACCCTATTTTATGCCTCAGGGTGCTCATCCGCTTTCCACGGCTTTTAAAGAACATGCAAGAGAATGGCAAAAAATGCGCATACCGAGCAGCGTAATGAAATTCGCTGCTCTGGGTGATGGACAGGTATGGGAGACCTACTTCTGCCTGCAATCCCAGTGGCATACATGGATGCTGGAGCACGTGACCCGAGTGATGGATGAATACGGCTTTGACGGTATGTATTTTGATTCGGCTGCGGCGCTGGCACCCTGTTTCCATCCGGCGCACGGAAGAACGCCTCATGCTTGTGAGGAAGCCTTTCTCAATTTCCTGTCGACTCTGAAGAAGCGTTTCCCGGACAAGCCTATATTTCATCATCAGATGAGCACAGATATTAATCTTCTGCATGCCAATCTGGTCGATCATATTATAAACATGGAAGAATTCGGGCTAAAAACCCCTGATGAACTTAGGCCCATGCCGTTTGGACTGGTTGTCCAGCGTGCTTGCGCTTCCGTCGGTCCGGTACCGCAACCGTTTATCCCAAAAGACGGTGAGGCCGTCAGCTCCGCCCTCGAAATGGTCAAATACAAGCCTGGGAAGGAACCCTGCCCCACAAGGGAGCTAGCCAGACGGGGCTTGCCGTATTTTATCGTGCATGGAGCTGTTCCGTACATATATACATGGATGGAAAAGGTAACTTTAGGATATACTACGGCTCGAGACCGGCTGGAAGATAAGGAAGGCTTTTATCATTACTATCGTCTGTTGAAGGTTTTGGATAATTATCGATTTATCGATTACTTTGCTCCGGCGGAAATGGCTCTATCAACAGGTTGTAAAGATATCCATGTCGCCGTTTTGAAGCATAACGAAGGTTGGCTTATCCTCTTGGCATATGTTGGCGATGCCTCGAAAAAAAACATTGACATAACAGTGGACGAGAGATATATCTATGACTTGCGTCCTGAAACATGGATTAACGCAAGGATTATACCGTCCGACTGCGAAGATGCCTCAGCGGTCGGTGTAGCGTTGACCGGGCGAGGCCTGACGATTAAAGAAATCTCGTCTCGCAGCCTCTGCCTGATAGAAGTCGGTGTAGATACGGGAGATAACGATTGAGAAGCGTTAGCAAAGGGTTGTGGGGGTTCAAATGGAAGTAGCGGCTGTTTATTTCCCTAGTTGGCATGCTAATGATCATTACCAGGCTTGGTATGGGCCTCGATTTACTGAGTGGGAGCTGCTAAAGAGTGCTGTGCCGCTTTATTCTGGACATCATCAGCCGAAAATTCCGTTGTGGGGATATTTCGATGAGAGCGATCCTGATTGGTCGGCCAGGGAGATAGACCTTGCGGCTGATCACGGTGTGACGGCTTTTCTGTTTGATTGGTACTGGTATAGTGGAGTCCGTATTATGGAAGAGGCCCTGGAAAAAGGCTTTTTAAAGGCTCCGAACAGGAAACGGTTGAAGTTTGCCGTAATGTGGGCAAATCATAATTGGGGGCCCTGGCCGGCGGTGACGGGAATTCCCGGCATGGGGGTCACTGTAGGGGACGGACCATCCGTATGGCTGCCGATACGGCATACGATGGATGATTTGGATAGAGTGATAGATTATTGCTGTGATCATTATTTCAAGGAACCTAACTACTGGAAAGTTGACGGAATGCCGGAGTTCGTTATATACGACATTATGGAACTGGTCAGACAACTGGGCGGTATCGGTGAAGCTGGAGCCGGCTTGGAACGTATGAATAAGCGAGCCGAAATGAACG
>JAQVUQ010000040.1 GCA_028699365.1 bacterium
CCGGTTGAAAGCTACCTGATCTTCAAACCCCGATCCCACGGACAGCAGGGCTTCTTGCCTGCGCCGGTCGGCCTCACAGACGGCTGTTACCGTCTGTCCCACTACCAGGTCGGCATAGATCGGGTCGAGATTGATGCAATGTTCGGTAATAAGACGGTTGATCAGTTCGGGGACTTCTCCCCGGCCGGACGGCATCATTCCTGCCAGGGGACCGCCGTTATGGGTATGCGAAGCGGCTATCAGCAGATGATTCCCCTTGATACCGCACAACTCCTCCACCCGGTGACGGATCTCGGTTACGGTATCTCTGTGAATCATCAGGGTATCGATACCCACCAGGGCAACTCTTTCATTGCCGTCGTCAAAGACGGCTGCTCTGACTTTGAGAGGATCGTGTATTCTATCGATATACGCCTTCTCATAGCCGCCGGGCTTCTCCATCCCCATCGACGGAGTTATGTCCGCCTGATAAAAGCCGGCTTTCACCTTACCTCCCTCACCTTCACAGGCATACCTGAAGCGACTGATTCCACGGCTGCCAGGCAGGTGGCCACGGTTATGGCCCCCTCCAGTTCATTGGCGACAACCGGTTTGTCGCCTGTTATACAATCCAGGAAATCGGCGATTTCGTCACCGACGTTATGGCTCTTGATATCCACCGGGAAGGTAGCAAACTCGGGATGGACACGATAGTTCTTCCTGCTGCACAGTTGGATCTGGGGACTGGTATTGTCGCAGATTATGGTCCCCTCAGTGCCGTAGAAGACACTGCGCATGGTGTACGGCCTGATGCAGCCGATGGAGACCATCACCTTGCCGATAACCCCGCCTGCAAACTTGAACACTGCCGTGGTACAGTCGTTGACGGGCCAGTCCGTCAGGCATTTATGGTTGGCATAGGCAAAGACTTCTTCGGCATTGCCGGCTACCCAGCGCAGCAAGTCCACGGCATGACAGCCGCCGCCTATAAAGGGTTCCCGGCGCGGATCCTTACGCCAGTCGCCCGTTCCCGGACAATCTTTGTAGCTGTGGGCGTATTCGCTCTCCACCAGATAGAGTTCGCCGATCTCACCACGCTCCACCATCTTTTTGGCCAGAACGAAGCCTGGCGCATAGCGGCATACCTGGCCTATCATGAACTTCCTGCCGGTCTCCCGTACTACCTTTACGATCTTCAGCGCTTCGTCCAGATCGGCGGTCATCGGCTTCTCGCATAGAACATCCTTGCCGGCCTTCAAAGCGGCTATGCACTGCTCGGCATGAATGAAATCAGGCGTGGCCACCGATATAATCCCGATATCGGGATTGTTCAGTAATTCCCTGTAACCGGTAACGGCCGTCTCGACCCCGAACTCCTCCCTGATCCTGCCCAGAAGTTCGGTATCCGTATCGCATACGGCTAAGATCTTTGTCCGGGGATCGTTCCTGTAGCCCTCAAGATGAGCCCGTCCCATCTTCAGTCCTATCACGGCTACACCTATAGTGTTATTTTTCTCAGACAAGATGATTACCTCCAACCTGCATATTATTTCCACAGAGACAGATACGGTCCCTGCTGCGGAAACATAAACTCATTTATCTATTGAAAATATAGCACAGCCTGCAGGCTGTATGTGAGCACAAAATTGCTCTGTTATAGAACAATTTTGACTTTATTTACTTACTGACGGACATATAATCCGGAGAAGTATTTTCTGCATTTTCAATTGATTATTGGCAAAGCCTGAAAACAGCGCTAGGAATTAAGCTGGAATCTGTCCATGGAGGTTACAGAAAACCGTGAACAGTTGTTGGAACGATTTTGAGCCTGCCGGCAAACCTTATCATGAGAAGATACCGACACTCGATCCCTCCACCGGTTGCCGTGTCTTCTACGACACCCCCCCCGGCGGATTCGTATCATGTCCTCACTGGCACGAAGCGGTAGAGATAATGTCGGTATTGAAGGGTACCGCCGTTAAGACCGTCAACGGTGTTTCGTTTTCCGTAAATGCCGGAGACGTAATCATCGTCGGAGGCATGGATATCCATAACATGTCCGTACCGGCAGACGAGCATCCGCAATTCATAGTCATACAGTTCATTCCCTCTGATTGGGATGATAACTTACCGGAGAAGATGCTCCTGTCAGGACGTGGAGAGGGCAAAGAGCGCTACCTGATATCCGGTGAGACAGGCAGGCGCATATACGAATATTCAGCGGCGGTCATGCAGGAAGACCAATCGATCACCGCCAGGGCACTGGCGGTTCGGGGTTATATGTATCTGATTCTGACTGAGTTGCTGCGTCTTTATCCCTGTCAGGCCATGGGAGAGAAGCGCTACGTCTCTCTGCGCTCTCAGTTGCAGGACCTGGCCGGAATACTGGCCAGAATCAATGCCGACCTGTCGGCTCCGCCTACCCTGAGCGAAGCGGCCTCCATCGCCGGCATGTCCGCCGCCTATTTCTCCAGATTCTTCAAACACAAACTGGGCAAAGGGTATATCGAGTATATTCACGAGACAAGGCTAAACAGGTCGGCCCACCTTCTCTGCAGCACACAGCTTCCGATAGGCGAAATCGCTCTCCAAACCGGCTTTAACAGCGCCAACTTTTTCAACAGACTCTTTATCAGGCGCTACGGCGTGACACCGACGCAATTCAGGAAGAGTTCGCCGTCATTCCCGATGACGGACAGCCCGGCGGATTTAATCAGCGGGAGCAGCGGCAGATAATCACGGCCAAGTATCCGCCTGTAAGAACGGATACCCAGGCCGGCAAACCGATCGATCACATCGTATCGATAAGCCACAGCCTGGAAGGCAAGCGGCTTATCGATCACGCCGGTTGAGGAGTATCCGTCCGACAGTCCCACAAAGGTCAGAAAGACACCCAAATCTCTCCTTTCCAGATATACCTCGCCTTTTTCACGAATAACCAGGTTCTTAATCGGTATCCTGCGCCCGTAGAAATAGAATCTTGTCGTACCCAGCAGTTGTTCAGGAACGCCGGCAGCCCTGCCGATTATGCGCTGCAGCCGGGCCTTATCCACCGCCCGTTCCAGCCCGGCTTCCTTGAGGACTCCGGCAGCATAAGCTTGCAGGCTGCCTGCCCGGCCATAGACATCCGGAAAGACGGAGAGACGACACTCCCCGGCTGCTTCATCCACCGACAGCAGCACCGGACGGTAGTCCAATTCCACCCTGGAACCTCGCTTCACCGAGCGATAGAGTCCCTGAACGCTTTCAGGATACATACGCATGCAGCCGTGCGAGGCAGCCAGACCTATGCTGTACAGCGACGGCGTACCGTGAAAGCCGTAGCCGGGTTTTGACAGCCCTATCCACCTGTCGCCAAGGGGGTTTTCCGGTCCGGGCGGCACAGGCTCTTCCAATCCGGCCCATTTGGGCGGATACCAGGTGGGATTGACCGCTTTGGAGGTAACCCGATAGCTGCCGACAGGGGTCTGCCAGCGTGCCGCGGGTTGTCCGATGGCTACCGGATAAAAGGTCTTGAGTCGTCCCTCTGCAAAGACGTAGACCATCCTCTCCGGCAAATTCACCAGCACCCCGCTGCCCTGATAATCCGGCACGGCCCGGCGCACCGGCAGCAGCAAACGCGCCCCCGGCCGGCACTTCGGCACCCCGGGATTGGCCCGGCGCAAATGCCATAGTCCCAGTCCATGGGCACGGGCTATACCGTAAAAGCTCTCGCCTTTTTTGACGTCGTGCCAGGCATCCCTGCCGGTAAGATGATACAGCGGCTGAGCGAACAGGGGTTGCGAGGTTAAAATTAATAACAGAGTAATCAGTGCGTAACGTTTAATGATTCCCAGGCCCCCCTTGTTAAGGATGTGTTTGCAACATATCATTATATCCTTATACCACATCCGCTTTAATTATACGCCTGTTGGAAGGGGACGCAAAGACTTTATAGGTAATCCTGGCAAGCTGCCGAAAACTTTACACAAGCCCCAATGCAGCACTATCTCTTCGAAACACTTGATATCACTTTTTCAGTCTGCTCTATCTCTTTTTTTGACATTCGATTTTACTTGATCGCATCCACGATAGCCGTAAGATCGCGCCCTTTTGGCATCACGAATATGCACTTGCCATCACTACGTTCCTCCCATAACCCACCGAGAGCACGCTTTGCCCTAGAGTCATCATTGCTCCAGCGATCCTCGCCTTTATACTCCACTACCAGGTAACGACCGTCGACAAGTTCTGCAACAAAGTCCGGATAAAACTTGTCAGTTGAAGTCTGCAGCCAAAACGATGATTCCGGCCGCCGTTCGAGATTCCTAACCCAGTGCTTCACTTGGGGCAAACCATCAAGGACACGTGCGCATTCAAATTCTTCTCCCTCCGCTTTCAGTTCCCCGATCAGTCTGAGGTAATGCTTGTTGAATCGCCATCCGCCCTCATAATACCAGTTTGGAGAGTAGCGGTCCTCATCATAAATGAAGCAACATCCCGGTTCAACCATCAGTTCAACATGATCCTGACCGAAGAGAGTCTTCTCGTAACAGGTCTTACGCTGCTGGTCCCGGTATTCGTTGATCTTAGTTGCCACAGCATTACGCAGACGGAACTTCAGCCGTGCAAGATGCTTAAGAGACACGTTGCGCGTGCTAATCAGGTTTGTTACAACTCTCTGGATGAACAAACTGGACTGCGCTTGCGTAATATCGGGATGAGGTATTTGTCTATCCAGCCAGTTTGCAAAACCTGCTATGGTCCACCCGGGCTCAAGAGAAATCATCGTAAGCTGGTCGTGAAGTTGATCCACGAACCGCGTCTCCACTTGTCCCGATTGCGATACATCTATTTCCCCCGCCGCACCGGCAACCAATGTGGAGGGGAACTCACCCTCCGAAAGAGACGCATCGCATTCAGACAAGTTCCAGACGAAATCGAGAAAGTGGCTATCATCGAAGAGTTCTAGTTCGCCATTAATACAGACGGCAAGCCCCGGTACGGAGAATGGCTCACGAGCCAGCACCGAAGGAACAACCGTCCGTCCCTGCAGTCGGTGATACATACGCTCCACCGTCACCCTATCTTTCTCATGGGTGAAGCAACTCTGCAGTTCTATCATCTCCGGTTCGCTGAGTGCACCCTGAACAGTTAGAAGGTTGCTGGATGGGTCAAATGTCACATGCTGTGCGATGGCAGCAGGCAAATTGGACAGATCCAGATGTTCGGTCATAACCTCTGCTGCCTGCGAGAAGAGGTTATGACCATCGGACCCGAATAGCGATAGTTCGACCGTATCCTGCGGAGTGACCAGGTCCTCGGCCTCCATCCGCTCGAAGCCGTTTTCGAGCAACCCGTCTTTGAGCGAATGTGCCGTCTCAATGAAACTGCCGGATGCAGCAAACGCATAGGCACAGTTGAGTTCGGGCTTATTCTTTCGCGACGCCCTGGGCATGCGCAAAACACGTCCCAGAAGTTGCTCAACCGACCTCGCCGAGTGTTGTTCAGCCACGGAGCACAGGATGTAGGCAAACGAGCAGTCCCATCCTTCCTTGAGAGCTTGCACCGTAATGATAAACCGAATTTGGCATGCAGGATCAAATAGATCAATATCATCTATTTCACGAGTGTCTCCAGTGGCCACGGCAATCTGCTCGGCGGGAACGCGAAAGTCATCGATCAGGGCTTGCTTCACCGTAGATACATTAAGCGTCGAGCGTTCCTGGCTCTGCGGCTGTGCCTGAAAAAGGATTATCGGCCTGATATATTCGCCACTCTCCTTCTGCTCCTCAATAGCTATCTTTTCAAGTTCACGCTGCTGTTGGAGAGCATCGGCGATTACCTCTCTCCAGTCCGGGCGAGTCCGCAGTTTGATCGGAAGTTTGATCATCTCGGCTTCTTTCAGCTCTCGTGCTGAAACATGATAGAGCACATTTGAAGCAAAGCAACCCTGCTCCGGTTTATGTGTTGTTACCGGAGTTGCAGTAAACTCAATGACACAGGAAGGGTTGAATCGCGTAAGAGTATCAAAAGAGAGTCTGGTGCGTGCGTTGTGCGCCTCATCCATTATAACGATGGGCCTGTGAAGCCGCAACACGTTCGCGAGAGAGTAAACGATCTGCCCGCCTTCGGTCTCGAGAAGCTCACGTAGCGCCGGGCTGAGTCCTGTGAAGTGGTGTTGCAGTGCACCTGCGGTCTCGTAGACTTTACGTCCGTTAGTATCTTCGACGCGCAGAGCAGCCAGAGTAGATACGATAATCGTGGTCTCGCCATCCAGAGTTCCCCGCTGGACATACAAAGCTTCCTGTAAATCTATCACCCGCACATTACCGGCAAAGTGTGCGTCTACTGCCTGCCGATACGGATGCCGGCGATCTCTAAGGGCCACAAGCGTTTGATCACGGATCACATTGGATGGCACCAGCCATAGGCATACCGTATGCTCGGCTTGCAAATAGTCGCGCGTGGCCGTGCCGAGAGCGTAGCTTGCCATCAGGGTCTTGCCGCCGCCGGTCGGAACACGCAGGCATACATAAGGCATTTCAGCCAGGCTCGGCACAGATCTGTAGGGCCGCTCCGTCTGGGCTATGAATGCCCTCTTCGCTCCATACTTGCATGTCTCTTTGAAATATTTGGACAACTCGTCCAAACTGCGCTGTTGGTATTCCCTCAACTGAAGCATATCAGCTCACCTTTATTTCGTATGGGACTTGTTTAAAAATGATCCCCTCGCGCCGCAAACGTTCTGGGCTAAGCCGGCATCCCTCTCCGTATATAATCCTCTGGCCACGGTGCGCAGGGAGATTCCGCAGCACATCGTTTGTAAGCACATTCCCACCGTTCGGCCTCTTATCGCCAAGCACGCCGTTGAAGAGCAGATAGACGGCCTTGTTCTCATGAATGCCCAGAAGCGGAGTCCTGCCTGATGCCAGGGTGGGAATCGGAGAGCCGGTTTCGGTGAAGAATACATGCGCCGCAAGTTCGGGGAACTTCACGCTGTCTCGGATATGTCCAGCCTCATCGAAGAGCGGTTCGCCGAGTTTACAGTAGCAAAAGCCGCCACCGAGACCGTCGATATGTCCCTTACCATTGTCATATCCTTCGATAACGCGCTTTAGGCGCTCGGCGGTTATATCACGGCAAATATCCGGCTCCATCTCTACAAGTATAAATCTCCGGCTGCCTCCGTCTTCCTTGTTGAGTTGAAGGACTGAATGCCCCGTGGTACCACTGCCTGCAAAGGAATCTAGCACAAGTATGCATTTATTCGGGTATAGTCTGAGTATCTGAGCAATAAGCCGCGTAGGCTTGGGAGTTGCAAATGGCGAGTCTGATTCCTCACTCAACCTCAGCAATTCCTGCTTCCCCTCTTGGGTGTGCCCAACATCATTATACTTCCAGATGGTCTGCGGAACCACGCCCTGTTTCACATCCGAAAGAAAACGCTTGCGTCGGGGCTTACTGTTTCCGTTCTTACCAAACCAAACTTCGTTATTGGCAATAAGAGCATCCATTTCCTCTTTAGGATGCCGCCAGCTTGTCCCTGGACGTGGGATCCACTCTTTGCCAGACGGCGAAATAATTGCATACACACTGTTGTCTCTATGCTCCATACGAAGTAGATCGCTCGATGCCCATGGACCTCTTGGGTCACCATCTGGATTCTTGTAGCGAGATTCATGCTTTTCCGTTCGTGGAAGAAGAGCTGGATGCCATTTACCTTTTTGTTTACAGTATACAAGTATGAAATCGTGATCTTCCGAAAAGTATTTAGCATCATTTTTAGTCGAGAAATTTTTCTGCCATATGATAGTAGCAACGAAGTTATGCGGCCCAAATACTTCATCCATTAAGTCACGAAGATGGTGGACTTCATTATCATCTATACTCACAAAGATAACTCCATCTTCGGAAAGGAAGTCCTTTAGCAGCGATAGCCGCGGATGCATCATGCATAGCCACTTGTCATGCCGAGACAAGTCTTCAGACTCTTTGCCTACCACTTCACCAAGCCATTTATTTATCTCCGGGCTATTAACATTATCGTTGTAGATCCATTTCTCTTGACCTGTATTGTATGGAGGATCAATATAAATGCACTTAACCTTGCCTGCGTAGTAAGGCAGTAGTGCCTTCAGCGCCAGCAGGTTATCACCTTGAACCAGCAAATTGCCGGAGTCCGGGGCACCAACCGAGAGTTTCTGGTCGCAATGCAGAAGCCTATAGGCAACCTCCCGGTGGTGATTAATGACCGCTGATTTTCCTATCCAATCCAACGTCGGCATGGTGA
The DNA here is from genome assembly GCA_028699365.1 of bacterium. Taxonomy (GTDB): domain Bacteria; phylum UBP13; class UBA5359; order UBA5359; family UBA5359; genus UBA5359. The sequence continues at coordinate 8,252 of JAQVUQ010000040.1, forward strand.
CCCTTTCCTCGGGCTGTGGTGATAAATCGCACGACAAACTCAGCCGTGCAACTTAATGAAGTATACCAGTTTAGGCAAGCCTTTGCCAGATGTGAGCTTGTGTGTATGCATGGTCTGCACAGTGGATATCCAATGGTTCTGCTTAATCCGTCTTACAGCTTATCTGGATATGACACGCTACCGTGAGACACAGAGCGTGCGTACTTGTGCCTGTTCTGTAGGTATTTCATGCCATATCGACTCATCAACTGTAATTCAATTTCCTTGCCATGAGATCTGAACCAAGACCGGCTGGCCAGGGATCGATATTCGCTTAGTTTCCGATTGAACTTGCATATACCAAGCCTACGTCCACATCCACAAGGACACAACCCTTTATTTGCGATTCGTCTTTTCCTGCCAAGCGACTCAAGCGTTAGTATTACTTGTTCTTGGCTGCTCAGTCCAAAGAGATTCAGGTAGTCATCAACTACACCTTGTCCACCATGTGCCAGTTCGCCGAAAGGGAACCCTGCTTCGTTCTGGAGTTTATATGAGATGGCATACAAATATGGCACAAGACAGCGTTCAGTGAATCCGATTAAGTTCGGCTTTTCGGAAACTAATTTTAGCAAGCGAATTGGAGATCCCAAGCATAACGTATTGTCATCTTTATTAACGTGATGGTTTCCATCACGAGGTATCTTTCGTCCGACTTCCGTTACCTTGGGAATCTCTCTGGGAAACGCTGTCGGAACAACAATGTGGAGGTGATAAGAATCACTGATCTCAATGCCTCCATTTGATCGTGCGATGAATGAGAAGACTCCCCTCAGAACCGTCACTGAGCCATGTGATGGCGCAATGGACATCTCGGGATAGTCTCTTATGAACTGCTCAATGCCCTGCACACTACTACCTTTCAACTGGTTCTCCTTGCCCACGGTTTAGCTGGTGCCCCAGTAATGATATGCACTTTAGGTGTTTCTGCTGCTGCAAATGAATGAGCCAAGCCCATCCGTTTGCCCAATTTCTCCGGGTCCATGCTCACCGAAAATTTTCGTTTGGCTTGCTCTGCAATGAACTTAGTATCATCCGACCTGGCGAGAATATCGAAGTCGGCCCTCGCCTGTTTGACCCAATTCCAGAAATTCTCCTCGAGTTTCAGATGTCGGCAATCAGGCATGGCCCATCGGTCCGCAAAGTCCTCATTCGGATCGACAGGATTGGGTATCCTTGGAGCTTTTGAACGAACCATGGTTTCCACTCGCAACAAGATGTTCTCCAAAGCGAATTCGAGATCGCTCTCTCCTTGGTAGGCCTCTGCTGCCAATGTTGTGATAATTATCGAGATGGGTTTGATATCAGGATCGTCCTTAAACATCTGGTCGCGGTGACGTTTCAGTAGTTGAATGATGCTCTGAAGAGGTGTTTTCCATTTATAGACTGGTAAATCATCAATGCTCGCAGCTCGGAGCATTCCGGCCTTCTGCAGGAGAAACTGCGGCGCGAGCTTCATCCTTGATTCAAACCATTTGGCGTAGCCTTCAGGATTGCTGGTATTCCAGTCCTCACAAATCTCGACGTATCTGGGGTGGCGATTGTCCGTGATGGAAACCGCCAGCTCTGACACCGTATCAGCTAGGCTATAAGATACACCCACCTTGGCCATGGCTTCTCTTATTAATTGTCGTCGTGATTGTACCTCAGGTATACACGGGACAATGTCCATGTGAAAGCTCATGTGGTCTGCGTAATCTAGCCGCCAGCATCTGTGTTTCTCCTCCTTGGGGTCTTTAATTCCCCTGGCCAAACGATAGGATTCGATCTCGTTACCAACCAGAACCTTGACGGATTTTTGTGCATGCGAGTTTTTTGTTATGCCCACCGGAAGCTTACATACGAGATCCAAGTCATATTCTTCTTTCTCATCAAGTGGCCGAATTGCGGTTCCCAGACAAAATGAACCTTGAGGAACGATGTGTGGCTCATATATGGCACAGGTTGCTTCTTCGCGGCATAACCACTCGCCAAGATCTTGGTAACGGGACGCCGCTTTTTCATACGCTGAGTCTGGCAATTCCAGGTGCTCCATCATGGATTCAAGAAGACCGTTCATCATTTGCTTATTCATGTTTACCTCCCAATAAGTTTATTGCCGGCATAAATATACTCTTGCCGTCAATGATCACTTTGTCATATATCGTCATGGGTAACCTCGTCTTCTGCATAATCGCTCGTCCAGCTTCTATAGCGCAAGCATTGGACATTACAGGAAAGAGATGGATTTCTGCGTCCGTTCCGTGAGCATTTTTTATGTCATCATAGAGCTTGCCCACAAGTCGGTAGAACTCTGAAAGGCTTTCCTTGCTCCCCATGTAGTTAACGCTTGGAAAATCTGAATAGACTTTCCAAACATCGAACTGTTTGCCTTTGAAGGCCTCTGAAATCTCATGTTCGGGTATATCAGCACTTAACGCGAAAAGGAGAACTACCTTCTTATTGCGTACTGTTTGCGGTCTGCTTACCCTGAACTCCACGCCAGGCCTGCGTTCTTCGGGCCATCGCCAAGTCTGTTCTGGCTTGCGATGTCTCTGATAAATCGAAGCTGGCACGATATTGCCAAGCAAAGTGCCCAAGAGAATTAACAGCGGTTGTGGAGCCATTGCAAAGACAGATAGGTGAGTTATTGTTCCATCCTCAATACGCTCAGTTACCTTTCTGCAAAATTCCTTCCTCAAGTTTTCTGCCTCAATTTCCCAAAACCCATCCGATCTCTCATTGTGTATAGCTTTCATAGACAGGTCAATGGGGTAATCGCTCGCCGGATATCGTTCTGGGAACATCGCCACATAGGAATCAGCATCAGCCCAATCCGGCACAAAATCGCCGATTCTTGATTTGTAGTGAATTACGAAACTTTTTTTACTGGGATTTATTCCGGTTACTCTCTCAATTCTGCACTCGTGTTCTCGCTTCCACGTCTGGAGTAGTGCCGGTGTATACCGTCCTCCATCTTTGTGCTGATCGATCTTCCTATGGCATTCGTGGCACATCAACATCAGGTTGGCAGAATCATTTAGTTTTTTCGGAGTGCGCTTGAGAAGCCCTCTGCCCCGTGGTCCATCATCCGAGAATGAATATATGTGAGCTAATTGTGCAATGTTGACTTGCTCTTGAGTTACGGAAGACTTCCAAAGCGCTTTGTTGCACCCCGCAAACTGACAACGTCCACAAGCTCTCCACCAAAGATCGAAACGAATATCTTTCTTAATGTATCGGGTTACATCCTCAATCATCAATCCACCTCCGCATAGCTCACCTTGCCAGATGAGCAGTCTCTTCACCAAGCAATCCAAGAACCAGTTGGTTGTATGTGTTGAGTGGCGCATCAACGCAACATGCCACGACAAAAAATCTATTCATAATGCTTCACACCTAACTTACTCAATCGCAAGTTCAGTGCACTGTTGCTTACTTTGATCTTTGTGGCAAAATCTCTGAAACCCGCGCGTGATATCACATCGTGCTTTGTCAACTCTGCAAGCATCAGATCTCTTGGCATCAGCAGGAACGCTGAAAATCGATCTGCAACTCGCTCTCGCGTGCTGTCATCACCATCTCTGCATACAATGATTTCGGGCGATGAGTCAAACAAAGACGGCTGAGAGAGCTCATTTCGATCTACATGCATGATCCAATGTCCGACTTCGTGGCCGAGAGTAAAGCGTTCTAATCCCGGACATTCTGCGAATGTCTCAACATGATTCTGATTTAGGATAATGGTTTTTCGTCCAGGCTGAATGCAGCCCCATATCTTAATACCAGGAGGTTCATCAATTGCATCAAACTCAATACATAGATCCAATATGTGCTCGATAAGGGAATCAATAGGGATTGGAAGTGATGGAGTCCACTTCCGCTGCCTAGCATAGCGGCGTATGAGCTCTGAGGCTTTCTGCTCCAAAACATTGTTACTGAATACTATATCAAGATTCTTAAGCACCGCCATCTCTCTTGTTCGCTCCTTGGCTTTCATCAATGATCTTCTTTGCTTCCTCGATGCGACCATCTCTCCATGCCCGCAGCAACTTCGGCGCATCGGGCTCCGTTACCAGGAAATCGTGAAGCGTCCTATCAACTTTTCTAGCCAGCGAAAGCAATTCATCAGAATCTGCTCCCAAGGCATCAGCAAGACGCATTATGGCATCTTCCGAGGGCGGAGGTATCTTATTTGTTTCCATTTTGCTCAGATAGGTGAAATCAATGCCCGCATCTTCAGCTAACTGCCGCAGACTCAGGTCTCTTTGTTTGCGTAATTCTCTAAGGTATGAACCAAACTGCTTATCCATATCTATCCCTCACATTGATACTATAGCACAATGTTGATGTGTAGTGCAACACCGCAACAAACCTTTCTGTGATATATATGCTTGGGCTCTACTAACACAGAGCAATTGCACTTTACCATGCTAGGTTTTCCTGGATGCGGTAT
>JAQVUQ010000429.1 GCA_028699365.1 bacterium
TTAAAAAATGTCTTAATGCACAAACGCCTTACGAACATACGTTTGACCTCTCCTGAGGCATCCTGGGGCTTCTCAGGGCTATTGTGAAAGGGTGAGAGAGGAGGATAATAAGAAGCGCTCCCATCCCATGCAATAAAAAGACATGAAATGAGAGCGCCAATTTTTAATGGTAACAGGACAATTAATCTACGATAGATAACGTAATATTGCCTTTGCCTGTTACCGGAATGTATTCATTGACTGGTAAGTGGAGAGATAGCTCAAAGAATGAAGGCCCCTCTCCAAGTTCGTCGGTAATCATCCATGTATAATCTGTATAGAGCCAGATATAATAATCTTCCGTAACGTGTTTGTAATACGGATTATCATTATAGGTTCCAGCTTCTTCATAGTATCCATTACACTCTTCCGGGTGAGTTGCTCCCTGAAGTAGAAGAGTATGATCTATCTGTTGCTTATCAGAGATAACTTCCGGTTTATCTTTTGTGAATAGTTCTATTTTGAATTCCTTCTTTCTTTACATAGCTGCTCAGAGCCATATCAATCTTGTCTTTACAGAGCGGATACTGTTACGTTGCCGGAGCCCTGATCAATGTCATACGCTCCGACGGGCGTATCTCCACCATCCTTGAAAAAGTAGTTCATTGTAGAGATAGGAGGAGCTTCAGCCGATACTACCCAAAACCCTGAATCATACTGTATATAATAATCAGCAGATACATGCTTGTAGTATGGGCGTCCCTCATCCATTCCAGTTTGAACATAATCCCCATTGCAAGTAGCAGGGTTTGTAGCTCCGGAAAGAGAAACGTTGACAGGATAGACAACGACGGTTCCAGCGCCAATAAAGCCGGTATAAGCTCCTATTGGAGGAGCGCCTGAACCGGTAGTGATATCAAGATTGAACAGAGGCCCTTCATATTCTCCTGGGGGAGCATTGGTTACCCACCAGCTACTTTGCGTTGATATATACACTGACGGCGAACAGACATAATAGTTTTCGGTTACATGCTTGTAATATTTCAGTTCACCGCTCATCCCGACATAGTCATAATATCCGTTACACGCAACCGGTTCAGTTGCTCCCATCAACAATAAATCATGCCCCACAACTGGCGGTGTTTTCTTTGCGGGGAAAAATAACCATCTTATCATATATACGTTCCCTCCATTATGCCAATATATGGCATATATTCTATATTGGCCTTACTCTGTTGTCCTTATGGAAATACCTCCTTTCGTTTTAAGCTACTATGTATAGCTTGGAGTAAGAATGGCAGGCTCCATTAAAGAGATAGAGGGATTGAAAACAAAAAAGATTGCCTAACAATTGAAGCAATCTTTCACAGTCGTAAAATTCTCTTTGATGTTTACTGCTCTTCTTGCAACTAAGCTATAGTATTTCCTCCTTTCACTTCACCACACCATAAACAATGGCTTGCTGATGACAATATTTTATTTTACCCGTTTTAGAATGTAATGTCAATACTCTGTTTTTAAAACTTTTACCTTCTTGCTTGCCCTGTAATAATTCCTTGCTTAATTTACCTATAAAAATAAGTATGCTTAAAATGTGATTTTCTTTCTTCAAAAACGGCTTAAGGTATAAAACCCTTACCCGCTCGAGATAGGGTCTACTTAATACACAAATAGTGCATTAAATCGGGGTTAAAATCAATCCTGGAGGGATGGAGGAGGTGTAATAAATCAAATCCTTTCATCTGGTGTAATGAATCTAAAATCTGTAGCTTGATCAACCACAAATATAATTCGCTCACAAATCGTATGTATTTTGTATTCTTGTATAATAGACATTCCTAAAATCAAATCCTTTATCCGTTTTGCAATAACTTGATCAGCGTTCATTAAGCTAACCATGACAGAGTTACCATCTCTCAATAACAAGCCTATCTCAATAGCGTCGTCGATACACCTTGCTTCATAAAATACGAATTGTCCCATAATACAACTCCTCCTAACCATATCTTCCGGTTTAAATTTCCTGAGAGTAAAGAACTCTCTCAAGTATGTCCGTTGCTCCTTGCTGCATATCCGGTAATACGTGTGAATAGGTATCCAGTGTTAGTATTATTGAAGCATGTCCAAGCCTCTCGGATACTATTTTGGGATTTGTTCCTGCTGCTAATAGCAATGTTGCACATGTATGGCGTAAGTCGTATAGCCGTATTTTAGGTAATCCGGCTTTCTCTAATAGTGGTCTGAAGAAGCGTTTAAGTATATGTTCTTCATAGAGAGGCTCGCCGGTATCAGAAGCAAAGATCATGTCCATGTTATTGTATTGAGTAGCAGCAAGCCTTTTCTCTATCTGCTGTTTTCGATATATGAGCAGAGCTTTACCGGTTGATGATGGAAGCGGAACTACTCGTCTGCTTCTTGGCGTCTTGGGTTCTTTCAATTCACATGTATCTTTAACTCGGACAAGCGTTCTTTGTATGCTTATTTTGCCGTCAACGATATCACCCCATTTTAACCCTAATGCTTCACCTGGGCGAAGTCCTGTAACAAGAAGAAGCTCAAACAACAATCCCCATTTATTATCCTTGGAAGCTTCTAATAGCTTTATCGCTTCGTCCTTTGTAAGAACGCTCATTTCCCTTTTTCTTCGCGGGGCAATCTCAATGTCCTGTGCGGGATTTCGAGGCAACATGCCCCATTTTACGGCTTGCTGGAGAGCATTACGCAATACCGTTCTGGTATATTCCGTTGAACGTGTAAGCCCTCTGGCTTGCATAGCATTGAATACTTTTTGTATATCGAGAGGCGTAAGCTGAGCTAATTGATAATGACCTATAACAGGCATTATATGTGTCCTGAGCATGTTATCGTATCCAACAAATGTTTTAAGGCTTACTCTTGGCTTTGCCGCTGTATCCAACCAGTTGTTCAGATACTCTGTCAATGTCTGTTTGCTTGGCTGAATATATGTGCCGGTGTTTACTTGATGAGATACATCAGTGATGTAGGTATTGGCATCTTTCTTAGTGCCGTATATCGTCTTGTTATTGAATATTTTCTTGCCGGTTGTTGAATCCTTGCCCATGTAGATACGAACAAGCCAAATATTTTTTCCTCTGTTGATAATCTGAGCCATTGTAAAGCCTCCCACTTAGTGTGACTATTGTGTGACTACTTGTGAGA
>JAQVUQ010000430.1 GCA_028699365.1 bacterium
CAGCTACCACATGTATATCTTCCGTTTTCTGCCGGAGCAATGGTCCGGAGTCAGTCGGGATAAATTTCTGGAAGCTCTTGAAGCTGAGGGTATCCCTTGTAGCATCGGGTATACAACACCGTTGTATAAAAATCCCCTGTTTCAGCAAATGGCGGAAAGGCCGCATTTCTGTCCCGTGTCATGTCCTTATTACGGGCAGTTACCGGATTACCGGAACACCGTATGTCCCAATGCAGAGCGTATCTGTAGTGAAACCTGTTGGATACCGCAATCCGTTCTGCTGGCTGAAGAGAGCGATATGACCGATATTGCCGGAGCCATCACCAGGGTCTGGGAGAACAGGGGGGAACTGGCAGGTGCCTGAATTGCTGGTCGGTTATGGCGAGAAAACGATTACTCCTCCGCTGGGAGTGGAGCTTACCGGATACGGCTATTACCTGAACCGCAAGGCGGAAACCGTAATGGATGATCTGAAAGCAAGAGTTCTCTTTATCCGGCAGGATGGTAACGATGTCATTCTTATAAGCTGTGACCTGCTGGGAATGACGGTAGAGTATGCCGACGCCGTAAGGGCGGAGATTTCTTCTCGTTACGGTATGCACCGGCAGAACATATTGCTGGCCTGTGCACATACCCATACCGGTCCTGCAGTCCAGAGCCTGCCCGGGCTGGGGGAGACTGATAGCGATTATATCAGCCGTCTGCCTGCCGATATTATCGAAGCAGTTAAGTCGGCTGAAAGTGATCTGACAACGGCAGAGGCGTCTTGCTGCCGTGCGGAGGTGGAAGCGATATGTTTCAACCGGCGCAATATGAGCCCCGAGCCTGTAGACCCGGTGTTAAGGAGTGTGATTTTCAAGCGTGCCAACGAAAAGATCTACCTGGTGAATTACGCCTGTCATCCGGTAACGCTTGGTCCGTCAAACAGTGTTTCCGCCGATTGGCCGGGAGCCCTGATAGCTGCGCTGGAAGATAACGGCCACAGGGGAATATTCTTCCAGGGTTTTTGCGGTGATATAGATCCTCTATGCAATCTCAGTCGCTGGGGCAGCGGCAAGAAAGAGGCTATGGATGCCTACGGCCGGATGCTTTGCCGTGGCCTTGGCAAAGCAGAGAAAAGCGCCGAAGTCTTATTGGCGCCGGTGGTAAAGGCAGCAGAGAGGCGGCTGACCTTGCGCCTGACTATCCCTTCAAGAGAAGAAATGGAGATGGACAAGCAGTTCTGGCTGCAGCAATCCACCGGTTTTACCGGATCTGCCGATAAGAGATTTGTTGAAGAGTGGGCCATGTGTGCTGAGGAGAATTATGACCGCTTGCAAGAGACGCCTTATCTGACTGACGTGCCGGTTCAGGCCGTTTCCATCGGGGCAATAAAAATGCTCTGTCTCCCCGGTGAGGTCTTTTGCAATTACGGGCTGCGCTTGCATGAAGAGCAACCGTCATTGATTACCATCGGTTACGCCAACGGCAATATAGGCTATCTGCCCACGACGGATGCTTATGCCGACGCCGGGGATTACGCCTGCTACGGTGCGCCCAAGTTCTACAACCTCTTCCCGTTTGCCGCTGAGATAGAGAGTATCTTGCTGGCTGAGGGACGTGCCCTCCTGACCACAGAGGATTGAACCGCTGAAGCCGAACTGGCGGCACAGGGCTGTATATCTTTGCCCGATATGCCCCAGGGGTACACGGTGGCCTACTTTGCTTCTTCTTATTCCTATAACCCTGTTGCCGACGAAGCGGAGACCGGAATGGATCGGCCGGCGTCCTCTGGAATCCCTGCCGCAGGGACAGCGACCTGTTGCAGCGGGCTATGAGTCCCTATTACCAAAAACACTTCTAGCAGCACACGGTACGGCAAGCATTATAGCCGCCTTGCCGAAACATTACTCGTCATGTAATATGATTACAAATGCTGCCAACGAATGTAATTGCCTGATAGGTTCAACGTATGAACAGGGAGAGGGCGGGGACAGAGAATGACCTTTGCTGTTAAAGCCCATCATCAAGTGATCTTCGAAGGGGCGGTGGAGTTGCCGGTTAGTGCTGGCTGGACGCGATCGAGATACCCGGAGAAGCAACTGGCCTACCACGAAGAGTATGAATATCACCTTATCAAAAGAGGCTGCGGCGCCTACTTTATTGTAGACCGGCAGTACGAATACCGGAAAGATACCCTGATAATTATCAGACCCAACGAAGTGCATCGCTGTATACCCGTACCGAACGCTTATCTGGAGAAAGCTTCTTTGCTTTTTCCGGCCTCGCTGCTGGAAAACAGACGGCCGGATATCCTCAATGACGGTAATTTCTGTCACGCCATCACCCTGGTGGAGCAGGAAGTTACCATGCTGGAGATTATAATCAATAACATCTGCCGGGAGATAGAGACCAGGGATGAAGGCTGGCCCGATGTGGTAACCGTTTTGCTGCAGCATTTCCTTTTGCTGGTCAAAAGAGGGATATCGCATCGGGAGCGCGTGCCGGCCGTCAGCGCCAATCCTATGGCCAGCCGGTTGATGGAGTATATAGAGCAACATCTGGACCGGTCGCTGATACTTTATTCGATAGCCAGAGATTTCGGTTGCACTGCGGGGCATCTGTCGCGTCTCTTCAAACAATCTACCGGATTGAGCCCCAAGCAGTATATGATCCAGCGCCGCGTAGCGGAAGCCAAGCGTTTTCTTAAGGAAGATGGCAATCTGACGGTGGATAACATATCTCAACTGGTAGGCTTTGAAGATTTTGCCGTATTTAACCGCAACTTCAAGCTGGTTACAGGAATGACGCCCTCGGTTTACAGGAAGCTGCAGCAGCCGGATAAATGAGATGCTACCGGCCGATTTTATAAATGCTGGAATTTATCACCCGATGCCGGGAATTCCCATTAATTCTCCGGATAGCAACAGATATAATTCTGTAATAAGGGTGAGAAAATCAGGTCGCAGTATACTTTATGATGACTGCAAGGTCACCGCAGTGGAATACGAGGGGGGCAAGATGGTGAATTTCCACAAAGAACGAAAGCAAGGTTTTACGTTGATCGAACTACTCGTAGTAATTGCTATAATATCTCTATTGGCATCGATATTATTCCCGGTATTTAATAATGCACGGGAGAAAGCCGCGCAAAGCACTTGTGTT
>JAQVUQ010000431.1 GCA_028699365.1 bacterium
CCTTGAAGAGGGAAATGAAATATCTGCTTGAAAAATACCAGGCTCTGCTGATTGAGAACAACGACTTAAGAGAAGAAATTAATAGCCTGAGAGCACGGCTTACCGTTGCGGGACAGCCGCAACAGGACATTCCTGATAAAATTCCTACGTGCATTTCACCACCAGAAGCGCTCTTTGATCACAAACCGGAAGATAAAAATCAGCTATCGAGAATAAATGGCTTGTCTGATCCGCAGGATAAAATCAAGCTGTTTATGTCGCTCTTTAAAGGTCGGGACGATGTCTATGCCAAAAGATGGCAAAACAGGAAGGGGCAGTCCGGTTATTCACCGGTATGCCTGAACGAATGGCAGATCGGCATATGCAGCAAGCCCAGGATAAAGTGTTCGGAATGCAAGCATAAGGCATACGCCGCCATGGATGAGAACGTTATCGAGGCTCATCTGAGAGGAAGCATAACGGCCGGAATATATCCTATGCGTCTCGATGAAACGTGTAGCTTCTTAGCTATCGATTTCGATGATGAAGGCTGGCAAAAAGATGTCACGGTTCTGAGAAAGATATGCGGTGAATTCGATATTCCCGTGGCTGTAGAACGCTCACGATCCGGCGAGGGAGCCCACGTATGGTTTTTCATCGAAAACCCGATATCGGCGATGTCGGCAAGAAAATTTGGGAGTGCTTTACTGACCTGTTCTATGAGCAAAAGACATGAAATAACCTTCAAATCCTACGACAGATTCTTCCCTAGCCAGGATACCATGCCTAAGGGCGGCTTGGGGAATCTCATTGCACTACCGCTGCAGAAAGCAGCCAGAACAGAGAATAACAGCGTTTTTATCAACGCTGGTTTTGAGCCGTACGATGACCAATGGGATTTTTTAGCATCGGTAAAAAAGCTGTCTGAAGACGATGTTGAGGCGTATATATCCAAACTGTGTCGCGGGGACGAGTTGGGAATACTTAAAGTGGATACAGATGATGAGGAACACCAAAAGCCCTGGGAGATTCGTAAGGTCAAGCTGCAGAAAAGCGATTTCCCTCAGCATATTGAAGTTGTGAAAGCGGATATGCTTTATGTCAGTAAATCCGATATCTCTCAAAAAGCGTTAAACCGCTTGCAACGTTTGGCGGCGTTTAGGAATCCGGAGTTCTATAAGGCTCAGGCAATGCGTCTGCCGACGTTCGATAAGCCCAGGATCATATCCTGCTCTGAAGAAACGGCAGAGTATCTCTGTCTGCCGAGGGGATGTGAACCCGACATAAAGGCCATCTGTGCGGAACTGAATGTCAGCGCCGATTTCGTCGATAAGTCTAATCCCGGCAGAAGCATCGATGTCGAATTCAACGGTGAACTGAGAGACGAACAACCGTTGGCTATGGATAAGTTACTGGAATACGATAACGGCATACTCTGCGGCACAACAGCCTTCGGGAAAACCGTTGTAGCCATAAAGCTGATTGCTGAGCGAGGGGTAAATACTCTTATTCTGGTTGACAGAGTCAGCCTGGTAGCGCAGTGGAAAGAACGATTGTCACAATTTCTGACTATAAACGAGACCTTGCCTGAAATAAATCCGGAGAAGAAGAGGGGGAGAAGGAAAAAACAGGGTCTTATCGGGCAGATAGGTGCGGGTAAGGAGAACTTAAGCGGCATTATCGATATCGCCGTCATGCAATCATTAAACAGAATGGGCGAGGTGAAGGAGTGCGTAAAGAACTACGGCATGGTTATCGTCGATGAATGCCATCACGTATCGGCTTTCAGCTTTGAGCAGATATTGAAGAACACCAATGCCAAATACGTTTACGGGTTAACGGCAACGCCCACCAGGAAGGATGGACACCATCCAATTATATTCATGCAATGCGGCCCCATACGATACAGGGATGATGCCAGAGAGCAGGCAGAGAGAAGACCGTTTGAGCATTATGTCATACCCCGGTTTACATCTCTCAGAGTTCCGCTGGATAAAGATGAGAAAGACGTATCTATTCAGGAGTTGTATTCTGAGATTGTAGTCAGTGAAATGCGCAACCGGCTTATTATCGATGACGTTGTCAAGAGTTATGAAAGCGGCCGTAACTGTGTTGTTTTGACAGAGCGAACTGCTCATGTTGAACTGCTGGCTGAAGAACTGGGCAAAAGAATCCCTGATGTCATATCTCTCACAGGTCGCATGAGTACAAAAGAAACCAGGGAGGCGTTGAAGAGAATTGCCGATACACCTGCCGACAAGCAACTGACGCTGGTGGCCACAGGTAAATACATAGGAGAGGGCTTTGATGAGCCCCGTCTTGACACGCTCTTTTTAGCCATGCCGATCTCCTGGAAAGGCACTCTGCAGCAATATGCCGGCAGGCTGCACAGGCTGTTTGAAAACAAGAGCGAGGTGCAGATATACGATTACGTAGACGTCCATGTCAGGATGCTGGAGAAGATGTATAGTAAACGGCTTAGCGGATATGCCTCGATAGGGTATAAAGCCAAAGGGGAGAGTGTTGGTCCTGAAGCGACGGATATCATTTTTGACAAACAGAGCTTTTTGCCGGTTTATTGCAACGATATTATCAATGCGGCAAGGGAGGTATTGATAGTAAGCCCGTTTATCTCCAGGAAGCGTACATGCCGGATGATGCAGCATTTGGAGCATGCTTTACGGAATAAGGTCAGAATAACAGTAGTAACCAGGCCGGTTGAGGATTCCAAAGCCAGGGATACAGCCGCTCTGCAGGGGACGCTGGACTTGTTGCAGGATGCTGGTGTGAGCATGGTCTATAAGCCGAACATACACCAGAAATTTGCGGTTATGGATCAAAGGATAGTTTGGTACGGGAGTATCAATCTCTTGAGCTTCGGTAGCGCGGAAGAAAGTATCATGCGGCTGGATAGCGCTAATATTGCCGGTGAACTTGTAAGGAGTATATTGAAATAATGGATAAAAGGTCACAGCTCGTCGATAAGCTTTTGCAAAGTCTGCATCCGACTAACAAGGCAATTGATGCATTATGGATGGAGGCTGTATTTGACAACGATTTGTTGTCATCGTAGAATCAAGCTACCAAGCTAACCGCATATGGGGATTATTGGATAAGCACGTATGCAAAATGGGATGCCGATAAGGCCGATAAACTCTAG
>JAQVUQ010000432.1 GCA_028699365.1 bacterium
TTCGTCAAGGTGCAGACCACCGGGCCTATCAGCTTCGGCCTGACCATCGTGGACGAGAACAAGCGCGCTATTTACTACAACCCCGAGTTCATCGACATAGTGGTGAAGTGTTTGTCCATGAAGTGCCGTTGGCAGATACAGAAGTTCAAGTCCTTTGCGGACAATGTTATCTGCTTTATCGACGAGCCTATCCTCTCCGCCTTCGGGTCTTCCACTTACGTCAGCGTTTCCCGTGAAGATGTGGTGGCCAAGCTGAACGAGGTTATCGAGGTAGTGCATGCCGAGGGCGCGCTGGCGGGTATTCACTGCTGCGGCAATACGGAGTGGTCCATCCTGATCGATGCCGGTGTGGATATCGTCAACTTCGACGCCTTCGATTTTGCCGATACTATCGCTCTCTACCCGCAGGCGGTGAAGGCGCACCTGGAGGCCGGTAAGTTTCTGGCCTGGGGCGTAGTGCCCACCAACAGCGAGAAGATCCGCACGCAGACGGTGGAGAGCATGGTAGCCAAGTTTGATGCGGGTGTGGATAACCTGGCCCAGGCGTCCGGCATGGATCGCGATTTTATTATGCAGCAGGCGTTCATCACTCCGTCCTGCGGCACCGGTTCTCTGCCGGTGGCTGATGCCGAGATGGTGTTCAGCCTGCTGGGCAAGACCAGTGCGGCGCTGCGCCAACGGATGGGAGCGTAGTATAAAACTATGAGTATAACCATCGCGGTGACGGGAAAAGGCGGGGTTGGCAAGACCACTATCTCCGCGCTCATGCTGCAGTGGCTGGTGGCGCATAAAGCTACGCCGGTGCTGGCGGTGGACGCGGACTCCAACGCCAACCTGAACGAGGCGCTGGGGGTGTCGTATTCCGCCTCTGTGGGCGGTATCCGTGAGGATGCGCGCCGGCAGGCCAAGGATCTTGCTGGTGTGGCCAAGCAGGAGTTCCTGGATCTGCGGGTGCAGGAGGCGCTGGTGGAGCAGGACGGCTTCGACTTGATCGTCATGGGCCGTCCCGAGGGACCGGGCTGCTACTGCTTTGCCAACAACGTGCTGCGCGACGTCATCAAGCGGCTGGCGGATAACTACCGCTATATCGTGGTAGATAACGAAGCGGGACTGGAGCACCTCTCCCGCCGCACTCTGCTGACGGTGGATCATCTCTTTATCGTCTCGGACTGCACGGTGCGCGGTGTGCGCACGGCCGGGCGTATTGCCCGACTGACGGCGGAGATGGGCACTCCGGTGGCCGACTGCGGCTTGATCGTCAATCGCGTGCCGGGCGGAGTGCTGCCTGATGCTGTGCGGGCTGAGGCTGAGGCTGCCGGGCTGCCGCTGCCGGTGGTGATACCGATGGATGATAATGTTGCCGTGCTGGATGCCGGCGGTATTGCGGTAGGGGATATTCCCGACGATGCCCCGGCCCGCCAGGCCGTCAATACGTTGATGGAACGAGTACATGATAAGGAGTTATTGAATGTCAAGCGTTGAAGATAAGTTAAACGTCAGTGTTTCGCTCGATCCGGCGATCAACAAAATGTTGGATGTAGCCAAAGCCGAGCAGATAACTACTGTCTGGGACCGGTATAAGACCCAGCAGTCTCAGTGCAAGTTCGGCTCTACCGGGGTCTGCTGCCGTATCTGCCACATGGGGCCTTGCCGGATCACCCCCAAGGCGCCCAAGGGTATTTGCGGGGCTGATGTGGATACCATCGTGGCCCGCAACCTGCTGCGCGAGATTGCAGCCGGCACCGCGGCCCACTCCGATCACGGGCGCATGGTGGTGAAGACGTTGAAGCTGGTGGCCGAGGGCAAGGGCGGATCATATCGCATTGCCGATCCGCGCCGCCTGCGCGAGGTGGCGGATTTCTTCGAGATCGAAACCGAGGGGCGCGAGGATCCGGCCATCGCCGGTGATCTGGCAGATTTCTTCATGACCCAGTTTGCCTACGGTGATGAAGCCAATGCTACGCTGCAGCTTGCGCCGCAGAAGAGGCGGGCGTTGTGGGAGAAACTGGAGATAGAACCGCACGGTGTCGACCCGTCGGTGGTGGAACTGATGCATCGCACCCATATGGGCGTGGATCACGACTATCGCCACCTTATCATGGGCGGCATGAAGTGCAGCCTGGCGGACGGCTGGGTGGGCTCGATGATAGCTACCACGGCCTCCGACATTCTGTTCGGAACTCCCAAGCCGCTGCGCAGCCGGGTGAACCTGGGCGTGCTCTCCAAGGACAAGGTGAACATCATCGTGCATGGGCACGAGCCGACGCTCTCCGAGATGCTGGCGGTAGCCTCTGCTGACGAGGAACTGCTGGCCTACGCCAAAGAGAAGGGCGCGGCGGGTATCAACATTGCGGGCATCTGCTGCACGGCCAACGAGGTGCTGATGCGCCACGGCCTGCCTGTTGCGGGCAACTTCCTGCAGCAGGAGCTGGCCATTATCACCGGCGCGGTGGAGATGATGATAGTAGATGTGCAGTGCGTCATGCCGTCGCTGCCGGAAGTGGCCAAATGCTTCCATACGCGGCTGGTCAGCACTTCGGAGATAGCCCAGACCTTCAATGCGGAGCAGATCACCTTTGAGGTGGAGAAGGGATACGAACACGCCTGCCGGTTGATCCGGGAGGCCATCGATAATTTTGCCGGCCGCGACAAGGCCCGGGTGCGTATTCCCGACGAGGCCATGGATCTGGTGGCGGGCTTTTCCAATGAAACTATTTTTCACATGCTGGGCGGGCGCTTCCGCAGCACCTTCCGGCCGCTGAACGACGCCATCATCGACGGCCGTATTCGCGGGGTGGTGGGTATCGTCGGTTGCAGCAATCCCAAGGTCAACACCGATGACTCGCATGTCCGCATGGCTAAGGAACTGATCAAGAATAATGTTTTGGTGCTGCAGACGGGCTGCGCGGCCATCGCCTGCGCCAAGGCAGGACTGCTCACCCCGGAGGCGGCGCTGGCCATGGCCGGCGACAGCCTGCGCGAGGTGTGCGAAGCGGTGGGTATCCCGCCGGTGCTGCACATGGGCTCCTGCGTGGACAACAGCCGCATCCTGATGGCGGCCACCAATGTGCAGAACGAGGGCGGTTTGGGCGAGGATCTCTCCGATCTTCCTGTAGC
>JAQVUQ010000433.1 GCA_028699365.1 bacterium
CCCGATAGTCTGCACCAGAGAGGTCTCGGAACGCAGGAAGCCCTCCTTATCGGCATCCAGTATGGCGACCAGGGCCACTTCCGGCAGATCCAGACCCTCACGCAGCAGGTTTATGCCCACAATAACATCGTGAACGCCGGAACGGAGGTCCCTGAGCACCTCCACCCTGTCGAACGTGGCCACATCGGAGTGAAGGTAGTTGACCTTTATACCCATATCCGTCAGATACTCCGTCAGATCTTCGGCCATACGTTTGGTCAGAGTGGTCACCAGCACCCTCTCGCCCTTGGTTACCGCCATCCGCACCTCGCCGATCAGATCATCCACCTGATTCTCTGCCGGACGGATGATAACCTCCGGGTCTATCAGACCAGTGGGACGTATTATCTGTTCCACCGTCCGCCGGCTGACACCTGCCTCGAAGGGGCCCGGTGTGGCCGAAACGAAGACGCACTGATTGATCCTCCCGGCAAACTCCTCAAAGCGCAGCGGGCGGTTATCATAGGCGCACGGAAGCCTGAAACCGTAATCCACCAGAGCATCCTTCCTGGATTTGTCGCCGCCGTACATGGCTCGCACCTGAGGGCAGGTGACGTGCGATTCATCGATAAAGAGCAGATAGTCGTCCGGGAAGTAATCCAGCAGGGTGTACGGCGGGTCTCCCGGCTTGCGGCCGTCGAAGTGCCGGGAGTAATTCTCCACACCCTGGCAGTAGCCTATCTCCCAGAGCATATCCATATCGTATCTGGTGCGCTGCTCCAGCCGCTGCGCTTCCAGAAGCTTATCATTGTCGCGAAAATAGCGCAGCCTCACCTCCAACTCTTCCTCGATGGAACGCATGGCGCGCTCCAGCTTGGGCTGGGTAGTCACCCAGTGCTTGGCGGGAAAGAAGCTGGCCAGGCGCAGCTCGCCCAGAACTTCACCTGTGAGCGCATCCATCTCCAGGATGCGCTCCACCTCGTCGCCGAAAAACTCTATCCGGATGACACGCTCGCTGTCCACCGGCACTATCTCTATGATATCGCCTCTGACCCTGAAGCTGCCTCGCTCCAGAGCAACATCGTTGCGTTGGTACTGCACCTCGACCAGACGTTTGATGAATTTTTGCCGATCTATCTCCTCGCCAGGCCGGATATTGATGACCAGATCGGCATAATCCTCCGGCGTGCCCAATCCGTAGATACAGGAGACGCTGGCCACGATAATTACGTCACGCCTGGTGGTTAGAGCCTGGGTGGCGGCATGGCGAAGCCGGTCCACCTCGTCGTTGATCGATGAATCCTTTTCGATATAGGTATCCGTCTGCGGTATATACGCCTCCGGCTGATAGTAATCATAGTAACTGACGAAATACTCCACGGCGTTATCCGGAAAGAATCCCCTGAACTCGTTGCAGAGCTGAGCTGCCAGCGTCTTGTTGTGCGCCAGAACCAAAGTAGGCCGGCGCACCTCGGCAATGACGTTAGCCATGGTAAATGTCTTACCGGACCCGGTAACACCCAGCAGGGTCTGATACTGCAGACCCTGCCGTAATCCGTCTACCAGTCGATTTATAGCCTCCGGCTGGTCGCCGGAAGGATCGAAAGCGCTCTTTAATTTGAATTCCCGCAATACCCTCACCCCGGCTGCTGTTCATCCGAAGTGTAAGGCCGGAAAGAACGCGTCAGACGTTCTCCTTCAGACTTCAGACTTCAGACTTCAGGCTAATTATACCACAGAGCCGGAGCGGTTCCGGACGTTCATACGCTAACGGTCGCCAGGAGTATCAGAACGCCATACCGGCGGACAGATAACCGTAACTGGTGCCATCGATACTTACAGACGCCAAATCCAGGTTCAGCAGCCCTATGGAAGCGCCTATCCCAAAAGTGGTATTATCACCCATAGCGCCCAGCCTGAGGGCCAGGGACTTGATGGGTCGGTATTCCAGGCCGGCCCTTATCTCACTATCGCTGATATTCTGACCGATATCGTAAATATCGAAGGCCAGGGTCAGAGCATCGGTAGGCCTGACAGCCATACCGGCCGTGATGACGGCTGGATGCTTTACGCTATCGACGATGGCTACCAGATTGCCCAGATCATCATAGAAATCGAACTGGCCGTCCATATTCACTATGGGACTGCCGACATCCTGAGCAGCGATTCCCAGCGTCACGGCGTTGCGCCAGCGATAAATCAGACCCAGGTCAAAAGAGACGCCGGATCCGCCGATCCTGGTCTCATCAAATCTGTTGTAGAGTTGATCGTTAAGGCTCTTTGCAGTAAAGCCTGCATAAAGATTCTCCGTTCCGACTAAAGCGATGGAGTACGCATAGTTCTGAAACTTATACCAGAATTCATCCGGCAGCCCGGTATCCGACGAGATAACAGGGAAGAGGAAATAATCTCCGCGGCTCAGGGCCAGCGTTCCCGTCCCGTTCTCGTTCTCGTTATAAACAAAAGAGAGCCACTCCTCGCGGACCGTATCACGCTCAGTTACGTTGCCGCCGATGGTCAACGCCTGCTGATTGTCCGGCTGAGCCTGCCCGGCAGGGTTCCAGAAAACGGCATTGGCATCGTCGGCTACCGCCACGAAAGCTCCGCCCATACCCAGAGGCCGGGCTCCTAATGCCGGCGGCGGCGCAATAAGGTAATCCGCAAAAGATATCCCCGCCCAAGCTGCCGTCATAACGGCAGCCACTGCCATATGGAAAAACAATTTCCTCGTAATCATATCTGTTACTTCCTCTCCTTGTTATGGTTTAAAAAGCGCTCACTGCAAATTCGCCCCACACCCGGCCGGTCCTGGAGGACCATCCAAGACGCAAATCACGGGAACCGATACGCCGTCCCATCAGAACCTCAGTGCTCCAGGGGGCGGTGCCGTAGCCGGGATAGTAAGACGGCCTCAGGCTGAAAGACCAGACATCGCCCAGTTGGACATCAAGATTCAGATTGGATCGCAGCAACGCCGTATCCAGATCGTAATCGGCGTAAGCATTGAAGCGCCAACTCCTGGCCCGGCTCAGATAGAGCGACCCCGTAATGTTCTGGCCTCCGTAGCCGCCGGTAGACGCATCGCTCTGTCCGCTGTACTGATAACTCAGGGAAGCGCTGCCCCAGGATTTCAGGGTG
>JAQVUQ010000434.1 GCA_028699365.1 bacterium
ATACGCTTCAGGCTGGGTACTGCCCGGGCATCGGCAATTGCCTCTACTATCTTCTCTTCTTTAAACGGTGTCTTCTCTTTGAAAAAAGCTGCTGACTTCAGCACGGACATCCGGGCTGGGATCATATTAAGTTCAGCCAATCCTTTGGCTGTTCTGGCTGAGCTGAGATACTTGACCATTTCCCAGGCCTCCCTGGAGTGTTTGCTGCCGGCATATACCGACCAGCACTCTCCGGTATAGCGGACCATTCTCTGTCCTCTATTGGACTTGGGCATCAGAGCTATGTCCCAGTTAAGGTTTCTCACTGCGCTGAAATCCGACAGTGCCTGGTAGGGCAGTCCGACATACATCCCCAGCTTATTGGTCATAAATAACTCCGCCACGTTGGTCACTTCGGAGCCGATTATGCCTTTGGGGGTTACCTTATACTTATTGCTCAGGTCTACCAGGAACTGCATCGTTTCCCGGGCCTTGGCGTTATTGACTACACACCGGCTCAGGTCTTTATTGAAGACATTGCCTCCGCCGGCCCATATCCAGGCTATATCCGCTGCCCACCAGCCGGGCATAGTGGAGATACCATACTGGTCTATCCTGCCGTCTCCATTGGTATCCAATGTCAGCTTCTTTGCAGCCTCCAGCATATCCTTCCAGGTCCATGTCTGATCGGGATACTTCAACCCGGCTTTATCAAACAAGTCTTTGTTATAGATAAGCACCTCTGCTGATCCGGTGACCGGTATACCGTAGACTTCTCCTGTTTTAATGCCGCCTTCTTCAAAGCCTAACCTGCAAATATCGCCAAGGTCATAACCGTCTTTCTCTATATATGGGCTGAGATTCAGCAGCACTCCTCTGTCTCTGTAATCCGCCAGGCTTTTATTCTGCATAAAAATAACGTCCGGGGCCGTGCCCCCGGCCATCATAGTCTGCAACTTGGTGTAGTAGCTGCCGGAAACCGGCTCTGCTTTGACCTTAAGCCCAGGGTGAGCAGACTCGAATTCTTTGCAAACTCCGGCAATATACTGGCTTACCTGTGGGGAGAACGTATAGTAGATTCTAAGCGTGTTACCATTGTCTTTGCCGTTGCAGCCGGCAAGAAAGATTATTGACGCTGCAACAGCCGGTAATAATATTCCGAATAATACTTTAAGTCGAGTAGGCATTTACTATATCCTCCAATATCGGTTGAACAATTATCACCGGTCAGGACTTGAAGGAGAGGCTCCAACCGCCTGAACCTTCGGGATTGCCGTGATCGTCACTCAGCAGTTCTTCATAATTCATGACTACTTTTCTCATAGCAGCCGCATATTCCTCTATAACATCCGAGGAGTAGTGCTTAAACCATGGCACGGTGAAGATACGGCTCTGTATACCCTCTGCCACGGGCAGGCTCATATCTTCCTGCCTGCCGAAAGATGTCTCCATGGCGTTAATCGGCTTGCCCTGATTATAGACATCTATAGTGCTGAAAAGGGGATGCCGGTGCAAGGCTTCGTTGCAGCCGGGACGAGACGGCACTCCTTCTGCTTCCAAGGCTTCACAGAAGCGGGTTACGGACAATCCTCCCAGCTCTTCCGGCCTGTAATGCGCCAGTGGATGATACCATCCTCCCATGCTTATATCGCTGCCTTGGGCTGGACGATGCGGCCTTACTCCGGACACTCCTTCCAGCAGATCCCAGAAGTAGTTCATGGCCTTGTCTATCTCGGCTATCTCGGCCGGATACTTCTTCAACTGCTCCAGTCCTACGGCGGAGGACATCTGATGCATCCTGTACTTGTATCCGCCCCAGGGAAGACCGGCTCCTGCTTTAAGATATTCTGTTGTGATCTCTGTATGCCTCTCATAGTGTCCCAGAATAACGGCTCTGTCGTATGTCTCCTTATCGTTGGTCAGCATTATGCCGCCCTCGCCTATGGCAAAGGACTTGCTGCTCATCAAGGAGAAACCTGCCACATCTCCAAAGGTGCCTACCATTTTCCCCTTATATATGGCTCCATGGGCATGGGAAACATCCTCTATTACCTTTAAGTTATGCTTGCGGGCTATAGGCATTATCCTGTCCATATCCGCCGGACGGCCACAGTAGTGGACCACCACCACCGCCTTGGTGCGGGGAGTGATGCGTCTTTCCATATCATCGGGATCAATACAGAGTGTCTCCGGGTCTATATCGGCAAAAACTATCTTCCCACCCAGGGACAGAACCGGCATACAGGAGGCCCAATAGGTAATAGAGGGACAGATGATCTCATCTCCCTGGCCTATGCCTATCCCATACATGGCACAGTGCAGAGCTGCCGTGCCGTTGTTGCATCCCAGCCCATAGGTCATGCCGTGCCAGTCGGCATACTCTCTCTCAAAGCGGCGGGTAATATCGGTGCCGGACATGTTGCCTGCCCGCAATACCTCCAGTATCGCCTCGTCCATGGCTTTATTGACTATCGGCCAGGTGAGAATATCTCCCGGGTGAGATTTTACCGTTTTTTCTACACCATTGATTGCCAGTTTAAACATTGTTGCTATCACTTCCCTATTATTAGTTGTTCATTCTCCCTGTCAGCATTACGTCCACTGCAGGGAACGTGATCCGTAAAAACGTAACTATTTATCTTCCCTCAACAGATAATCCATGCACCGGCGCAGTCCCTCTTCCACTTCAGGCAGATCGTATTCCTTATGCCAGGATTCATACTCCACCGATACGTAACCCTGGTAATCAATCTCCTTCAAGCTCTTAAGCACCCAGGGAATATCCAGTTTCCCTTCTCCCAGAACGGTGCAGGACAGTCTCTGCGGCGCAAAACCGTCCTGTCCAAAACAATGCGGGTAGCCGTCTTTCAGATGCACATGGACGATATGTTCCTTCTGTACTGTAAAGCCTCTTTTGTAGTCCTCAAGCGCACCGAAGAGATTCCCAGGCTCATAGATAATTCCCAGATACGGTGAGCCCACCTCCCGGCATACCGATACTGCCTGCTCGGGTTTGCAAGCTATGCTGCCTCCATGGTTCTCCATCCCCAACAGGATATTCCTCTTTTCCGCATAAACAGTTACTTCATTCAGGCACGGCAGGATCTTATCCCTGATCTCCTTTAA
>JAQVUQ010000435.1 GCA_028699365.1 bacterium
GGTGGTGGCATTATCCGACGTACCTCTGGCTGCGATAATAATAAGCCGTATATCCCTGGCGGCAATCTCCCGGCAGATGGAGGCTATGTTATCCCCCTCCTGCTCGATGATATGCTGCAGCACCCTCGGCTGTTCGTGGATTTCCTGTATCATACGCTGCATGGGATATGCCTTCTTTCACTCAACATTCGCTGTCATCAAGACCAACATCATAGCAGAAAACATGCCTTGCCTTCAAGCATCAGCACCGTTATGATGCAGGAACCTGCATGAAATCAATATTCTTTTGCCGCATCCAGCTTCTCGCGCCACAACTCCTCAAGCGTTTCCAGGTCTTCCTTGAACTCCTTCTGACTCTGGTCCTGCTTTTTATCGATCTCCTCAAGAACTTCAAAGGCAAACGCCCTGGCTCCGAACTCCTTCCAGTCTTCCTGCAGATCGTAATGAATACAAGAGTTGTTGGCAACCGCAAAATCAAAGCGATTTAACGCCGCTTTCAGATCGACGGCATGGCCAAGAATATACTTGCCGTTAACGGTATTGACTATCCTGTAGACTCCGCCGCGAATAACGCGCTGCTTGTATTGATCCTTGAGTTCTTTTCGTTTATCCATTTTGATACTCCTTTAACGTTGAGGTATGTTGATATGCAATCATCCCCATGCATTCACCTCTCTGGCCATTAGCGCCATTACCTTTTCACACCTTCTTCACTTTAGATAATTTACTCCCACTGAAGCCTTCTGATCATTTCCCTGTAAATTCCCCATCTTCCCGTCAGATACTGATAACGACCAGCGACAATTCCAGGAGATATGGAAAGCTTATCAGCAATATTTAATACGTCGTCACTACATGACACTTTCAAAATTGAATCGTTATAGCGCTGAGGAATGAGAATTTCTGCAGCAAAACTATCTGCTGCTACTTCTTCAGGGCTCCCTGACGCATCGGCAATATATAACTGCTTTTTATTGCTCTTCAGAACATGTCCGGCTTCATGAAAAAAGGAAAACCAGAAACGATCCTCCGCCTTGCCGCGAAGGTTGACTATGATAAGTGCCTTATGGGAAGTTAACCATTTAGTCGCACCGTTCCAGGGAGCGTTTCTGATCTCCGGTATAAGAACGAGAGCCACCCCGGACTCTGCACAGAGGCGTTTAGTTTCAGATACGAAGTTGTCGGCTGTTTCCCGTGTAAGCTTGCGTATCTGTTGCAGCGCTTTTTCAAAAATGCTTTTATTGAACGGCATTGTCTCGATCCGCTGTGCCGCCAGTTCGCCAAGACGTATCCATGTAGCTGCTGCTCCCGGGGCAGTTGCAAAGCAAGCCGACCTTCTTGCCGCAACTTCCGGATTTTCCCATATTTCGCACCACGCTTCAACACTGCTGACACCAAAAAACGCCAGGACTTCACGCAACTGCATAACACGGTCAGCGTGTGATTTTATAACATTGCGCTTAATGAGTTCTTTATATGGTATACAGGCGAGCCACCCAAGATCGTTGGCTAATCTTTCGTGCTCCCGCTGTTTGGTCAATTGCCCACGGTACTGCATCTCAAGATTGTTCCAAAACGCTGCCGGTGTTCCGGTCACCATTTCCAGTCTATTGGCCGTTTCGTATGTAATCGGTTGTTCTCCCTTGAAAACCCTGTTTACAGTTTGCACAGTTAACCCTAAACGCATAGCAAGCTCAGCCTGGCTCATACCGAGATGTGACATGGTTTCACGAATTGTCTCTCCAGGAGAGACAATGTAGTCGGGATTATCAGAATATAGTTTCCTTGCCTTCATTTTTATCACCTAATGTGTATCGGTTATCTCACAAATTTCTATTTCGCGCACGTTATCTAAATCGATACCACCATCAATCTTCAGCACCGGACTCTCATCCGCAGGAATAAACAGCAACCTATACGGATGTACCAGATCCACTGAAAACTGGCCTGCTCTCTTACCGATCAACTCATGACAACGAGCCGGCGGAAGATATGATATTTGTGATAACGTATCAGATGCCCTCAGCTCAGTTAGTCTCTGCTGCAGCTTCCTG
The DNA here is from genome assembly GCA_028699365.1 of bacterium. Taxonomy (GTDB): domain Bacteria; phylum UBP13; class UBA5359; order UBA5359; family UBA5359; genus UBA5359. Next base: position 2,055 of record JAQVUQ010000435.1, read on the forward strand.
GCCATTTCAGGGCCAAGTGAGGTGACTGCTTCTCTTGATATATTACAGATTTTTTGAAGTCTCTTTGTACGATAGTATATAATCATATCCACACATTGTCAACAAAATCATTAACACAATATGTTAATAAATTTAGTCATTTAATATATGCAACCAATGTGTTACTTCTCTATTCACCGTTTTATCTCCTGCCTGGTAACAGAAGTTATTTATTTCAGTAGTGTTACGGCACAAAGACACAGGCTGTGCAGGAGTAGGCCTGCACACCGGCGAATAATTAAGCGGAGGTAATAATCCATGTTTATACAGAAAAAACGCCGTGAAGGCTTCACCCTGATAGAACTTCTGGTCGTTATGGCTGTCATCGCGATCCTCATAGCCATTGCCCTGCCGGTATTCAGCAAGGTCAAGGATAAATCGCGGCAAACTCAGTGTATAACAAATCTCCATGCCATAGGGCAGGCGCTGGCCATATACAGAACGGATTTCAAGGGATATCCGCCAGCCAATAACGTCGATTACAACCAGGTGCCCGGGACCTCGTCACCATCGGTCGAGCATGGCTTTCTGGCCTTGGCGGATGCGAATGTTTACAACCCCAACCCGCCTTATCTAGGTAACAAGAAAGCCTTTATATGCCCTAATGATGAGAGTGGCTCCACAAAAACCGATCCGGTCGAAGAGAAATATTCTTCGTATATTTACGATCTGGCTTTCTATTCCAATCCGGCACAGTCCTTAACCGGCAATAAAGATGTTGCAGGCGACACAACAGCAGTCCAGTGCCTGCCGGCCAGGCATAATAATATTAGGATCGAACTCAAAGTCAGCGGAGAAGTGGTCCTCAGCAAGGAATAATAGACATACGTGCCCCAATCCCCACTCTGCCGAAAACGGTTGGGGGTCATAAAATAGGGACAGTCACCAATTTTGTCACGCACACCTCATAATCGAACCTGAGCTGCCGCTGCATACTCCTGCTCAAACTTGTCACCATCAAACCCCGGGTCATCCTCCGGTATATCCTCAAGCAT
>JAQVUQ010000436.1 GCA_028699365.1 bacterium
CGAGGCTCTGGCCAAGCGTGACGAGATACCGTTCTACAGCAGCCAGCAGCAGATCGTGCTGCGCAATTGCGGCATCATAGATCCCGGCGATATACGGGATTATATAGCGCACGGCGGCTACCTGGCCCTGCAGAAGGCTTTGAAAGAGATGAGCCGTGACGAAGTCATCACTACCGTTACCGATTCAGGTCTCAGAGGACGCGGCGGTGCGGGTTTCCCCACCGGGCGCAAGTGGGCTTATGCCAAGGCAGAAGATTCCGATACCAAGTATATGGTCTGCAACGCCGATGAGGGCGATCCGGGGGCGTTCATGGATCGCAGCGTTTTGGAAGGCGATCCTCACTCCGTAATCGAGGCCATGACCATAGCCGGATATGCCATCGGTGCCAACTACGGCTATGTTTACGTCCGGGCCGAGTATCCCCTGGCTGTTGCCAGGCTGAAGCACGCTCTGAACGAGGCCGGATCCAACGGCTTCCTGGGGGAGAACATACTGGACAGCGGCTTCAAATTCGATATCAAGATCAAGGAGGGTGCCGGCGCCTTCGTCTGCGGTGAGGAATCAGCCCTGCTGGCTTCCATAGAGGGCAAGAGAGGCATGCCGCGTCCCAAGCCGCCGTTCCCGGCCCAGAAGGGGCTCTGGGGACAGCCGACGATTATCAACAACGTGGAGACACTGTCCAGCGTTCCGCTGATAATCCTACATGGAGCCGAGTGGTTCAGCAGCTACGGCGTGGGCCGGAGCGCGGGAACCAAGACCTTTGCCCTCTCCGGCAAGGTCAGGAATACCGGTCTGGTGGAAGTTCCCATGGGCATAACCCTGCGCGATCTGATCTTCAAGATCGGTGGAGGCATCCGGGACGACAGGCGCTTTAAAGCCGTGCAGATCGGCGGGCCGTCCGGCGGCTGTCTGACGGAGGAGCATCTGGATCTGACCATGGATTACGATTCGCTGGCCAAGGTGGGAGCCATCGTCGGTTCCGGCGGTCTGGTGGTCATGGATGAAGATACCTGCATGGTGGAGATGGCCCGGTTCTTTATGAACTTCACCCAAAACGAATCATGCGGCAAATGCGTTCCCTGTCGCGAGGGGACCAAGCGCATGCTGGAGATACTGGAGAGGATCGTGGCCGGCAAGGGTAAGATGGAGGATCTGGAACTGCTGGATGAAGTAGCCCAGATGGTCAAGGACGCTTCGCTCTGCGGCCTGGGCAAGACGGCTCCCAATCCCGTCCTGACGATGATGAAATACTTCCATGACGAATACGTGGCCCATGTGACGGACAAGCGCTGCCCGGCGGGACAGTGCCAGGCGTTCAAGTCATACTATATCGATCCCGAGCTGTGCAAGGGATGCGGTAAATGCTCCCGCGGCTGCCCGTCCAAGGCTATCGGCGGCAAGCTCAAAGAAGCCTTCAGTATAGATAAAGAGGCCTGCATCAAGTGCGGTGCCTGCGTGGAAATGTGTCCCTTCGGGGCCATCAGCAAGAGGTAGCAAGGAGGATAATGAAAGAGATGGCTAATGAAAATACGATTATAATCAACGGCGAGCCGGTAGCCATAGAGGGCGAAGTCAACCTGCTGGAACTGGTGCAAAAGGCCGGCGTAGAGCTGCCGACTTTCTGCTACCACTCCGAGCTGTCCGTCTACGGCGCCTGCCGCATGTGCCTGGTGGAGGTCAAGGGCCGTGGCCTGCAGGCTGCCTGTTCCACGCCTCCCGAGCCGGGTATGGAGATAGAGACGCACACGGATAAAACGCAGAAGATCAGGCGCATGGTCCTGGAGCTTCTGCTGGCCAATCACGACCGCGAGTGCACCACCTGTGACAAGAGCACCGCCTGTAAGCTGCAGCAGCTCTCACAGCAGTTGAAGCTGGACGATATCCGCTTCAAGAACAGGACCAAGCATCAGGAGAAGGATCTCAGCAGCCCGTCACTGGTGCGTGATCCCAACAAGTGCATCCTCTGCGGCGATTGCGTCCGGATGTGCAGCGAGATCCAGAGCATCGGCGTGCTGGACTTTGCCAACAGAGGCTCCGACGTCATCGTCGGTCCGGCCTTCCAGAAGAAGATAGGCGAGGTGGATTGCGTCAACTGCGGCCAGTGCGCCGCTGTCTGTCCCACCGGAGCCATTACCGTCCGTTCGCAGATACAGAGCGTCTGGAGCGCCATTCAGGACCCCTCCAAGACCGTCATCGCTCAGATAGCTCCGGCTATCAGAGTCACGGTGGGCGAGGCCTTCGGGCTGGGGCCCGATGCTCCTCTGATGGGCAAGATGGCCGCTTCCATGCGCAAGATGGGCTTCGATAAGGTTTACGATACCTGTCTGACGGCCGATCTTACCATCATGGAAGAGACCAACGAGTTTTTGCACCGGCTGCAGGAAGGCGGCAAGCTGCCGATCTTCACCTCCTGCTGCCCGGGCTGGGTCAAGTTTGCCGAGCAGTTCTATCCCGATCTGCTGGACAACCTGTCCACCTGCCGCTCTCCGCAGCAGATGTTCGGGTCGCTGGCCAAGAATTACTATGCCGCCGAGTTGGGCATAGATCCCAAGGACCTTTACGTGGTCTCCGTCATGCCCTGCACGGCCAAGAAGTTTGAAGCGGCTCGTCCCGAGTTCAGCAAGGACGGAGTGCCTGAAGTGGATGCCGTCCTCACCACCCAGGAACTGGTAGCCATGATAAAAGAGGCCGGCGTGCGCTTTGAGGAGATAGAAGCCAGGGCGCTGGATATGCCATTCGGCTTTGCCACCGGCGCCGGCGTGATCTTCGGCAATTCCGGCGGCGTAGCCGAGGCCGTGCTGCGCTATGGCTACGAGAAGGTTACCGGCCAGGAGCTGGCCGATGTGGACTTCAAGGTAGTACGCGGCCTGGAAGGCATCAAGGAGGCCGAGATCGTTCTGCCCGGCGTGACCCTGAAGCTGGCCGTAGTCAGCGGTCTGGGTAACGCCAGAGAGCTTATCGAGCGCATACGCAGCGGTGAGGCTGACTACCATATAGTGGAAATCATGAGTTGTCCGGGCGGCTGCATCGGCGGCGGCGGGCAGCTCTTGCCCAACAACATGGAGAATCGTGAGCGT
>JAQVUQ010000437.1 GCA_028699365.1 bacterium
CCTTTATACGGCAGTTTCGGCTGAACACCGCTCCGGTTACGCCTAAACCTTCACCAGTATACCCGGCTGCACCATCACCTTGACCGGCCCCATATCACGCCCGCGCTGCACCTTATCCAGAAGTAAATTTAACGCGTTGTAGGATACCTGATACTGATCCCATTCAATATATATAGACGGTACCGGCAATTCGTAATGGCCTGGAGAACTACTGGTTGCCAGTATTATATCGGCACGATCACCAAGGCCGAATCTGGCGGCAATCAGATGGCTTATTTCGATTGCTGAACGGAAATCCGGCGCAAAAACAGCATCGAACGGTAGTTTATCAAGATCGAAAACCGGTTGAAGCATGGCATACGCGCTGGAATTTTTGACATCGCCTATATAGATAAGCTCGTCATGGCAGACTATGCCCTGATCAATTATTGCAGACTTAAATGCCGACAGTATTTGCTTGTCTGCATAGTGCTCAAGATGATCATTGAACAGAGCTATTTTACTCTTCCCGGCTCTTTTCAACGTGCCGACAACCTCATAAATGGCGGACTTGAAATCCACTTCCACTGTTATCGGCACACGACTGATATCAAGACCATAATTTCCTATAACAACAAACGGTATTTCCAACTGCAACAGCAGGTCGACGACTTGCTTGTCGATAGCGCCGGAAACAACAAACCCGTCAACTCTTCTATCCCTGAGTATCGGAGGCAAATCGAAGATTCTCTCCTCCTTTCCGGTAAGCCTGGCAAAAACCAGATGGTAGTTGTTCTCATCCGTGCCATTGGCAACACCATCTAAAAACCATCCGTGTGTCGGATCAAAAAAGCTTGTTGCGTCGCCTACCAGCACCATGGCGATATTTTTAGTCGCACCGCTCCTGGTTTCCCTGACAAGGTCCTGGATGTTTGTATTGACACGGTATCCCATCTGTTCACAAGCCTGCACAACACGTTCTCTTGTTGCGTCAGAAACACCCGGCATACGATTGAGAACTCTGGATACCGTAGCTTTACTGACACTGATCTTCTCGGCTACTTCCTTCATGGAAGGCGTTGATTTTACACCCGAACCGCTCATAGCACCACCGTTTGATATTAATTACTACCTAACTAAATATACTGCAAAAATTATACATTTTAAACTATATCACAAATCGCTATCAAATCATCCCCTTAATTGATCTATCGGTGCGATACTATAGGCAATATTACCACAGGCCCAAACAGCCCCGAGGTCAACTTCTTTCGATCGATCGGGATATATTTCGGCGCATAAGTACCTGCAAACAGACCCTTTCCTTCCAATTCCCTGTATCTGCTTTCGGTTCCACATACGGAGTTGGCCAACGTATTCAAGATATGGATTTCAAGCGTATGCTCCCCTTTACCGTTGATCTCCAATTCCAGTTCAAACGGAGTAAAGACACTCCTTCCAACCGGATTGCCATCCAGGTAAATCGACGCAGCATAGCAGATGCGACCCATTGACAGCATAGCGCCTGCTTCATTGTAATCCCACTCAAACTCCGTGCAGTAGCGCATAAACCCGCTGTAATCACCAAAACCTATTGCTTCCCAGCTTTGCAAGCCTGAAACCAGCTCCTGGGTTTTGCCGTCCGGCAAAACCAACCTCCATTTATCAAGCGGTATCGCTCTGGAAGTATCGCCACACCCTTTATATGGAAAGTTATGCTTCTCGCTGGAGGCGGTTAATAACATTTTGGACTCGCCGGGAGAGAAGGTCAATTCCATTGTTTTTCCCTTAGTGTCCAGGCGATATACTTTCCATGTGTTGAGGTCTACTTCGCATATATCTCTCTTCTCCGGCAGCGTCACTCTCAAGCATTGAGTCTTATTGGATTCATTTAGAAAGTAATGGATGCTGGTACCATCTTCCATAATAGTTGAAGTAAGCACAACAGGTATGTCTACGGATTCCACCTTCAATATCCCGGTCGTGCTTCTGATCATCCGAACAAGTCGATCAGTATTTTCTATACACCGGCTTGCAGATGTCAGCCTGCCGGCATCGGATGTAAACTCTATGATACTGCCGCCGCAATCGGCAAGCGCACGAAGATGGCCGGCAGCCCCGGAATCGATGTGAGAACCCGGGGGCAGAATCAGATGACTATACCCAAGCCCGCGTTTATTTACCATTACGGCGTCCTTTGCTTCCATGGAAGCAATATCATCATCCCAGACATAATCATACTCTATCTGGTTATACGCCAGCTTCTCAGCAATTGCCTCTATCTCAAGCGCCATGCCGGTATCCCTGCGATAGAAGCCGGTCATAGGTATATAGATGCAAACCCGGTTCAAGCTTTTACCGCCGGCAAGCAACCTGCAAATCCGCTCAATTCTGCTGTTTAACAAATCCCCGTAATTCTTCATCATGGGATTGGCATCCGATAACTCCGGTGGATGGAAGAAGAAAGACTTCTGCGGATTGTAGTTTGCCAGCTTGACGAAGAATTTGTTAATGCCGCGAACAATCTGATGTTCCGCGATATATCGCATCTCATCCGGATACACCCCATGGCCCATGGCCGCGAATGATTCACTCAGCGCCATGTCACAGCCGCTAAGACGAGCTTTCGATCCGGCCAACCTTGCAAAATCGGAGAAATAACCCGCCTGCACTTGATCCCAGATAACATCAATGCCCGGCATATCGGAATAAGATGCATTCTTGGGATACGCGCCGCTAACGGAAAAAATTGTAGCCAATCGATCATCACTGCCTTGATGGCCTACAGACAGTATATTATGTTTATTGCACCATTTCCGTATTATTCCATGGAAATTCTCCGCCAGCATGCTCGTCCAGACATCGTTATAATCTGCCAGCACGGCCTCCGTCGCTTCCGGCTGCAGCATAGGAACGTGTGTGTCGTACATCTTATGCTCGATTAGAATAGACGGCAAGCAAAGCCTGATATCATACCCTTTGCTTCTCTGAAATGCCTCTGCCAATCCTTCCGACCACGGAACATTGGACGGCACTGTATGCTCATCGTAAAAAAAGCCTTTAAGCGTTCTGCCGAAGTGCTTTGCCAGTCTGTTCCA
>JAQVUQ010000438.1 GCA_028699365.1 bacterium
CTCTTCATCAATGCGGGGCAAACCGTTAAGTGCTCTCCAGACGGTTGTCCTGGACACTCCCAGTTCGGTAGCAATCTCTCTTATACTGCCGGCCAAATACCACCATCTCCTCAGGCTTGTTCAATCTCGTCGAAAACACGAACATAATCGACGATAAAATAATCCGGTAAAACCGCTTTTTTCAATTCGGCCGAGGGTGAATCTCCATCGCGATACCCCATACATTCGGTAGATACCAGAATAAACTGCTCGCGGTGCGACACCGGCTCATTTACCCGCCAGGATTCTTTTCCGTCTATATAGTAGACATAGCCGTTCCTGCTCCAATCGAGACCGAATACATGGAAGCCGTCAGGCGTATCCTCAAGTTTACGCGGTCCGGATTGGGCCGACGCATGATCGGATGAATAGCCGTTCCAGTGATTGTTATGAAGAACAATTCCATCGCGAGTAAAATTTTCCATAATATCTACTTCCACGCCCGATTCAGCCGGATCGAGAGTTGCTCCGATCGTCGGGGATTGCAGCCAGAACGCCGCCCACCAGCCGGGCTGGGTTGGAAGCTTGCAACGGATTTCATAATAACCGTACTTGTGCATGGACTTAGGGGTTTCGATTTTGGCAATCGGCCATTTGAATTTGCCGTAAGTCCCTCCCGGACGGTCCATATAATTGCTTCCCGTCTGTAAGTGCGAAGAGTAGAAATGACCGTCTTTTTCATACAGCTTCAGCAAGAGATTCCCTTTGCCGTCAAGTTCCGCCGCATCGTCTACAAAAGTTTTATGGCGTTGTTGCATAATATGCAAACGGAAGTCCCATTTCGAACGATCCAGAGTCTCACCATCAAATTCATCATTCCAGACTAATTTCCAGCTTTTGCCGGTGGGCAATAGGCTTTCGATATGCTTCATCCGATCGGTGTCTCCCATTTACTGCCTCCTATAATCGATATAAATCTTGCGTGACGTCACGCAAGTTTGGATTTATTATACAACTGCTGACCAGGATGTCAATACTGCGTTTGCTGTCGGCAATTCAATGCCCCTATGCTTCTCTATTCAAGAATGAACGTCTTGAACAGTGCCGGCTCCTTGCTGCCGGTAATACCGCGCGCCAGCGCCATCCAGTAAGAGCAGCCGCCTTTGGGAATATCGATATCCACGTACGAGAAGTTGAAGGCAAAAGCGCTACCCGGCTTGCACGTCAGCGGCTTGAGGCAATCCCAGGGCACGGCCAATTCATAGTTCCATTTACCCGGTTCGCTTTGGATAACGGCCGGCTTGAAATAATCAACGGCAGCGTCTCCCCTCAGCCTTTCATTTCCCGCGGCGGCAGCCCACATATAGGTGTGCGGGCCGTATTTTGTCAGAGCTATGCCGAACTCGTAATCGTTGCGGTCATACCCGTTTACACCCGATGTTTCCAAAGACAACGCATCATTGAGAGTATCTATGCCGATAGCGAAGCCGTCTCCGAGCCACATTGCCATACTGCTCCGTTCCTGCACATGGACGTCATCCGCCACCTCGGCGGCAAAGTAGAGACATCTGTCGTCATAGGTCAGCCAGACCTTCATGCTGAGATCCTGAGGCCCCATCCACAACCTGCCGGCTATATCCACTCCGGAGGGGAAGATACTGTCCGTATTGTTCAGAACTATCGGCGGCAGATCCTTATACTCATCCAGACTGCCGTCAACGCTCACCTTGTTACGGAAACGGGGCACCCGGTAAGGCGCAAGGTATTCTTTGACCACGGTTTTTCTGCCTTCCACCGTTATGACTGCTGAGAACTCCCGGCCGGACAGAGCCGTAACGCTGCCGTCGACCGGTTGCCCTGACGGAAGGCGTATATCAGGATATCCTTTGTGGATGCTCACCTCCACCGGCTCTGCGGCCCCTGCCAGCAACCTGGCTGCGGCGGCGTAAGAGGCGACTACCGGACGAGGCTCCTCTTTCTTCCACATATAAAAATCTGTTTTTACAGGTGGGTCCGGCTCCCAGGAGCCGTAAACCATAAAGTAAAGATAATGCTTTACCTCGGGCACGGATTTGGCCACTATAAAGCCCCGGGCCGCAACCTTGGCCATATCCTTGGCGTAAGGGCTGTCCACCGGCAGGCTGGAATCTATCGCATAGCCTTTTTCGGCAATGGCTATCCCCTTCTTGCCGGTAGTGGCGATTATATCCCTGGCCCGGTGCAGTATGCCGCGCAAATTGCCCCTTTCCTCGCCTATAGGCATGGCACCCGGCCCGAAGGTATCAGGAGCGACATAGGGATCGAAATGAATGCCATCGAGAACATCTCCGGTCTTCTCCCAGTATTTCTCCGCCTTGACGAAATCGCGCCAGGCATCGTAGTAATAATCCGGAAAGGGCTCTTTATTATCCTTTCTCCAGTTCATTACTTCTTTATGCATCCAATTGGGAGTATTGAATTGTCTGTTATCAAACGGGGAGTAGAACATGCCTACCGGCTCAATACCCTTTCCGGTCCATTTATCGAGCCTTTCGTCTGTGCGGGAGAAATCAAGGACGCCTTTCCTGGGCTCTATCAGCATCCAGTGCATAACTATCCCCATGCTGCCTGCATTCATGGCACGGCAGCGCGGTGGGTCACCGGGGCCGAAGCAACTGAAGCCGAAAAAGGGATCCCTCGTCTCTACTTCCTGTATTACACAGAAGCTGTATGTCCTGGAGGCTACAGGCAGGCCGTTCTCCTGAAAAGACAGGTTTACGCCGAAGAAACCCTGGGCCTTCTGAGCGGGTATAGTCAATTTATGCTCATAAACGGATGATGATTTGAGCAGAAACTCTTCAGTCCTGCCGAATACTTTCTTATCGTTGAAATCTCTGACCGCAGTCACGGCCTTCAGGCGGCGCTCCCGGCCCAGTTGCTCGGACAGCTTGATGACAAATGTTGCCTCCCGGCCGGGTGCTACTATACTGTTAGCCGCCGAATTGAATTCTCCAATGATGCCAATTTTACGACATTTTCCATTCTCTGAATTTATTCTCTGACTACTACAGTGTGCCGCTTTCTGCGACGCACTTTTTTCTTGCCATTTTTCTGC
>JAQVUQ010000439.1 GCA_028699365.1 bacterium
CCCATAAAAAGAGGCATTTCCAGGGGTGTTAGTGTAAGACCTAAACGAACCTTTTAAGGTCCAGCACTTTGAAAACTTGATTCTGAATAGCGTTCTTCTTGCTGAGCGTTGTCACCGCCTTGACTTTGCCGTTTTTAGCCGGATAGAGCAACAGCAGTTCCTTGATGGAGGAAAGCTGCTCATGCATCTTTTCCATGCTTATCTCTATCCCTGCCCGATGTAACTGCCTCTGTAGCAGGGATGAGAGAGTTAATGCCAGTACACAGTAGAAGGCATGCACCCGGAGCTTCTGATCGGTCCAATGGTATATCGGTGAAAAGCTGACGTGGTGAGGATTCTTCATCTGTTTGAAGGCATCCTCTATCTTGTATTGGGTATGGTAAGTTTCAACGATAGTAGCGGCATCCATATCCTGCCGGTCTGTAAAGAGAATGTTCTTCCCGAAGCGAGTAGCAGCTATCTGTGAGATAGCTGCCTCATCCACAAAATAATGCAGAAATACCTGACCGTTCTCTTCACCGACGCTGTATTGGATGACTTCTTTCATGTGCTGTCCCTTAAGGATAGCCGTTACCATGCGGGTTACCCCGGCCACGGTAGGCTTGCGGCCACGCTTTCCGGTTCCGGTCTTTCTTGCCTCCAGCTTTTGTTGAAGTGCCTTCAGATGCTTCTCTCTTTTGTCCAACTGCAAGCGCAGACCCCGCATCTGGCATCTGTAGAGTTCTTCACTGAAAGCAAGACAAATGACATGCTCCTTGCCGAAGACCTTCTTTCGGCTCATATACGCCTTATGGCCTTTGGAAATATCGATATATTCTTCAAGCGGGATAGCCAGCAGGTCTGCATGTTGTGAAGGCACAAGAGAGCCTACATAATCGATGGTGTCCACCAGGTTAAGCCGGGTAGCCACATCATAAAGTGCAGTCGTTAGGCCGAACTCGACAACATCAGCCTCCTGAGGCTCCGGTGTTTCTATCTGAGCCATAGCCTTGATGATGTCATCGGCCTTACCAAGGTATTTTTGCCAGACAATTTTAGGCTTGCCGTTGACACGGCGGCACTCTCTGGCATAATAATACTGGTGTCCATTGATGTTCTTCTTGGTTATGCTTGCCATAATAGGTCGTATCTATGATGGCATGACACCAAGTGGAAAGCAGGAGACAGGCAATCGCCTACATGATTACATCCGCACCACAAGCGGCTTTCCAGAATATCCACACTGATATGAAGAAACGCTACTCGGTTATCAAGGTGCCATGACTTTATGTCATACATTTGGAAGGTGCATCGCACACCACTCGGTAGAACTGAAAACACTACTTTTTATGCGCCTTCCCAGCGATTTTGTCCTTTGGCTCAGGTCGGTTTAGACCTGAAATTTGACGTTATTTCGTAAACTCGGGTTAGGGAGGGTAAACAGGATTACGGCCTGTTTATCGTTTTCAACACCAACAGAATAGTCGCCGTGAAAAATGTGCTTACGGATAATGCCACCAGCCCGTTGGTTACGGGGGGGCGCTCCATGAAATTGCTCACAACACTACCAACTGACGTGGAGACGGCGGAAGCCGCTATCGAAAACGTTTTACCGTATGTGACGAATAGAATGAAGGGATAAACGCATGTCTCTGCCGCGAGTGGATTACCATGTGCATACCGTTTACTCCGGCCATGCAGAGCCGGAATTGACCGTCCGCACCGTCATAGAGCAGGCCGGAAGAGCCGGCCTGGAGGCCGTTGCTGTTACGGAGCATGCCTTTTACGGTGCTATGGGCCGGGCTAACCTGGAACAGATAAGTTGCGAGGCCGCCCGGGCCGGGCGGGATCAGCCGGGGTTAAAGGTATTTGTAGGCATGGAAGCGGATCCCGATTATTCCGCCCCTGGACGGCTGTCCTTTGAGGACTTTGATCGAAAAGACCTGAAGCCTGTGCTGGTGGGAATGCATGCTTATCCTGGTCTGGGCAGAGGGTGGGCAGAGAAGCTTAATTTCACTCGTACGGATAAACTCAAAGTCTACCGTGCGTGGTTCGACCTGATGAAAAAGATAGTGGCCCATCCCCTGGTCGATGTTCTGGCTCATCCCGGCAGGCTGCTGACGCAGAACGGAGTCGTCGAAGAGTTCAACGGCAGGGTGCTGAAGGATTTTGAAGACCTGTTTTCCGGTGCCGGGGAGTACGGAAAGGCTATTGAGCTGAACGAGAATATGATCGCCAGGTTATCTACGGAGAGGTTGCGGCGGTCATATAAGGATGTTATTAGGCTGGGCCTGGCACAAGGGCTGAAAGTTTCCATCGGGTCTGATGCTCATGCTGCGGTCGCTATCGGTTCATACAGTAATGTGCTGGCGCTGATAGAGGATATCGGCTTATCATCTGAGCAGCTTTACCATCCTTATTCAACTGGGGCAGCCGTTTGACCAGTATATCTACCTGAGGCCGTCAAAGTTGCTGCCGGGCGTCAGGTTTAAGCCGGAGTTCTTCGACGCTTTCTCCGTTTGAGTCTATATATATTCCGTCTCTTCTTCCCGAAATACCCGTGCTTCCTGCAAGCAGTGCAGCAGATCCGGGATTCCGACGAAATGGACGTTTATATCATTGTAGGTGCGGGAGTATGTCTGATCGACATCACCGGCCACAACGTAATTCCGGCCTTCAGGATACTGCCTGCGGAAAGCGAGAAGGTTGGCCGGGCTGAACTCCGAGGCCGACCACTTGCATTCGATGGTGATCGGATGCAAGCGTCGATCCGACAGCACAAAGTCTATTTCATGGCCCTGTTTATTCCGCCAGTAGCCGATGCGACGTGATTGCGTGACGGCGTGCATTTCGTTCAATACGAAGTGTTCCCAAAGTATGCCCAGATCGTCTCTGCGCAGGTCATACCAGCCGCGGTGGTAACATACGAATCCCATGTCGAAAGCATAGACTTTGGGTGCGGATACTATCTCTGTCGGCCGGTGGGAGCTGAATGGGCGCAGAACATGAACCACACTAAATGCAACCAGAATTGCATATAGTATTACCAAATGCAAATCTGGTTGCATTTGGTAATAAAAATCA
>JAQVUQ010000440.1 GCA_028699365.1 bacterium
GTTCTCTATGCCGAAATCGAGCTTGAACTGCCCCAGTCTGAGATTCGTCCCCTCACCGGTAGCGTTTTTTAGATCCACCAGATAGCTCTTGAGTATCTTGGTGTTGACCTGAGTGCCGCTCACCGTTGTGCTCAGGTTGGGATCCAGTTCCAATTCGAAGTAGGGGCGGGTTTTAAACCCGCCCCTACCCAATTCACCCTTGAACTGCAGTATGACCTCCCCCAGTTTGAAGGTGTCGGCCGCACCTGCGGCGTCCGAGCTATACTGAAACTGGACGTAACCGGTGGTGGTGACATCGGCGGCAAAGGCTGCGGATGTCACGGCTGCCAGGATCACACATCCCGACACTAATAGAATGGCCTTTCTTAACAATTTTCCTTCCCCCTTTTTTGTTTTAAGAATAAGGCCGCCGTACTAAAGCGTGATTAAGCATCGTTTATGAGGAAATTAAATGAAAATTAAGGTTCGGTTAAATAAAGAAACCGCCTTAACACATGATACAGAGCCGGCGCCTGTTGTTCCCTGGCGCCGGCCCTGTTTACAAGGGGGGCAAAGATGTGTTAAAGAGACGGTTTTTCAGACGAAGAGTTTATCCAGGCTTACTTCCAATCCGGCAAAGCTGTAGGAGGATATAGTTTCGTTATTTTTGAAGGACGTAGTCCGGCCGATATCGCCCTGGTCAAAGAGATAGATACTTACCTCCCGGCTGAACGGATTGATAACCCAGTATTCCTTGACCCCTGTATCCATATAGAGATCCATCTTCTTTACGAAATCCTTGCTGCGACTGCTCTCGGAAATGATCTCCACCATCAGGATGGGAACACCCATATAGTAATCCTTCTCGTTCAGGTTCTCCTCCAGGTCGCAAATAACCATCAGGTCGGGCTGGACTATGTTGATATTCTCCGGGTTTCGCCGCAAGGTGATATCGTAAGGCGCAAACATGGGGCGGCACTTTTTGCCCTGGAACCAGTTATAAAATATACCATAGAGCTCACCGAGCATCGTTTGGTGAATTGTTTTAGGCGAGGCCAGGAGATAAATCTCGCCGTCGATATACTCATAGCGCTCGTCACTGTTCTCCGTCAGTTCCAGAAACTCCTCATAGGTAGCCTTCTTAGGCCAGACATCGTAAGCTTGTGCCTGCTCACCGAACAGTCCGTCACCGGCCGTATCCGGCGCCGCATCCTCGTAAGCGGACAGCCTGGCTACCTTCCTGCCGTTGCTGGTTATGATTACCTCTTCTCTGGCAGACAGGCGAAGATACTTACCAAGATTGTTTTTCAGATCTGTTGCCTTGACTATCATAGAAACAACCTCCCGCTAAATTAGCTATTTCAGCTAACTCGACAGGCATATAATATACAACTATTTTCATAATGTCAAGTAAAAATAAACAAATAATTTGACTATCCCTTCCAACTGATACTGTCGGAATGCGAATTGTCAACGTTTATATGGTTGACTACACACCTTACTCCGGACCGATTCAGCCAGGCTGGCGGCTATCGAGGGGTAAGATTTTGCATAAATCAGGAAAGCGGCAGGCTGACCGTAAACACCGACCCGTGTCCCTCACGGCTGTCGACGCTGATGCTGCCGTTATGACTCTCTACGATATGTTTGACGATGGAGAGCCCCAGGCCGGTACCGCTCATGACACGGGAGCGGGCCTTGTCCACGCGATAGAAGCGCTCGAAGATGCGGTCGAGGTCGGCTTGAGGGATACCTGCGCCGGTATCGGATACGCTGATTACCACTCTGTCGTCTTCCCGGCGGCCGCTGACGGAGACCCGTCCGCCGGCCGGCGTGAATTTGACGGCGTTGTCGATGAGATTGATCATAACCTGTTTGAGGCGGGATGCATCGCCCGTAATCTTGAGATTATGGTCGATGTTCCCCTCCAGATCTACCTGAAGCTCGGATGCCTTGGAGGCAAACTGCTCCAGCGTTTCTCCGATAAGAGAAGAAAGATCCGTTTCTTCCCGGTGCATGGCCACCGCCGCTGATTCTATCCGGCTGAGCTGCAGCAGATCGGCGATCAGGTTATTCAGCCTGTCTATCTCCTGATTGATATTGCCCAGGAAACGATCCGTAACCTGCACGTCGCCCTTACCGGATCCCAGTATCGTCTCCACCATGGCCTTGATCGAGGCCAGAGGTGTCCTGAGCTCATGCGAAACGTTGGCAACAAACTCCTGCCTGACTGATTCCAGGCGCCTCAGCCTGGTGATGTCGTGAAGAACGATGACTATCCGGCCATCGTGACTCTGCCCGGATACGGGGGAGAAGTATGCCAGCACCTGGGTTCCCAGCGGATAGAGCAGTTCCACCTCCCGGCTGAGAGGATGGCCGTCCCGGCGCACTTCGCTCAGCATTCCGGCCAGTTCGTAATTGCCGGTAAGGGTAACGAAGTGCCCTCCCCTGACCTCTCCGCCCGGCTGCCGCAGCGCCAGTATGCGCACGGCAGCATCGTTTATAATCTCTATGCGGCCTTCATCATCGATTACTACAATGCCGTCGGCCATATTTTCCAGAATGGTTCCCATCTGGTCTCGTTCCGAAGATATCTGTTCCACTAACTGCGCCAGTTGCGTGCTCATAGACTTGAACGTCTCGGCCAGTTGCTGCAGTTCATCGCCGGTGGAGATATCCAGAGCGGTCTGGAAATTACCGGCGGCCAGCGATCTGCCGGCTGCACCTATCTGCTCCAGCGGGCGCACTATGCTGCGGGCGAAGACGAATCCCAGCAGGATGGCCAGAACGGATGAGAGCAGCAGAGATCCCAGCAATATCGTCCGAACATGGTGCTGAGCAGAGCGGATATCGGCGGCGGGCAATGCCAGACGCACGGCGCCTGCTATGCTGCCGTCACGCATCAGAGGCAGCGCCACGTAAAGCATGTCTCTCCTGAGAGTGTTACTATATCTCCGGCTGCGCCCCGTCTCCCCTTGCAGGGCTTGTCTGATCTCCGGGCGGTTGCGATGGTTATCCATGGGGGCGGGATCGGCCAGGCTGTCCGCCCTGACGCCGCCTCCGGCATCCAGAACGGTTACGGGG
>JAQVUQ010000441.1 GCA_028699365.1 bacterium
CCAGAGGACACGGCCTGAGTCCAGTTTCAGTGTCCAGCATCTTGGCGAAAACTGATCTTTGCAAACAAGATATGCGTTTTGAGCCATATTCGAAGTCTTGATCCATGCTTCAACTGTGATGCTGTCGCTTATATCCAAGCTGGCATCAGTGCCGCAATTGACATAGTCGTCAATACCGTCAAATAACAAACCGCTTCCCCATTTGCCGGAAGTCCACGCCGGCCCGTTTATCAATGTGCCATTATTGGTTTCCATTGTATCGAATGCGGTTGAACCGCTGTTTTCATTAAATCGCCAACGGCTGGCCAGAGAATAGTTTTCATTAATTTCCGCGTCGGATAACACTCTGTTATAAATCTTGACTTCATCGATGGTCCCCTGAAAATAATACCCCGGAAGACCGCCTATTCGAACAGGAGTATCGATACTGCTCCTGATGGTTCCGCTCCAGGTGTTCGTATTAGCCTGTAAAACTCCGTTAATATAAAGTTTCTGCAGGGAACCGGAGCCATCGCGGATTGCTACAACGTGGAACCATGTATCGTTTGACTGCTCGCCGGAATTGGAGTATACATCCTTTATATTCCCGTTGCTATCCCAGTTGATCCAGCGGACACAGCCTGAGTCCAGTTTCAGTGTCCAGCATCTTGGCGAAAACTGATCTTTGCAAACAAGATATGCGTTTTGAGCTATATTCGAAGTCTTGATCCATGCTTCAACTGTGATGCTGTCGCTTATATCCAAGCTGGCATCAGTGCCGCAATTGACATAGTCATCAACACCATCAAAAGATAATCCACCATTACGTTTTCCCGAAGTCCAAACCGGTCCGTTTGTCAATGTACCGTTATTGGTTCCCATTGTATCAAATGCGGTTGAACCACTGCTTTCATTGAGTCGCCAATGACTAACGACATCAGCATATCCATTGAATGGGATGCAAATCATCAAGCAGATCAATATTGCTATCTTTTTCATAACGGCTATCATTTTCATAACGACACCCCTCAAATTTATAATTTTCAGGTTCATTCAAATGACAAAACGACCCTTTTACTAAGTAGGATTAGCCGGCCTGTTTGCCCACACTCTTCCGATCTAAAGCTCCACCGCCGTAATCTTCTTAGGCACACCGCCCTGACGCATAGATTCCGCTCCCAGGCACCCGGCCGCTACGGCCATCCTGGCGGCGATGGGATCGGCTATCGGCTGGATATCCTTGAGCAGCATATCCAGGAAATCCTCGGCTATGCACGGGTCGGCCCCGCTGTGGCCGCCCTCTACCGGCTTGAGATCGTAGGTCCTGTCGGAATACTCCCGCCAACTGTTGGAGCGGCGGATCAGCACTCTGATCTGGTCATGATCCATATTTTCCAGCCGGCCTTCGGTGCCGATAAAGGTATAGTTCCTGCCTGCATCGGGCGCAAAGTGACATTGCAGATAGCAGGCCCTGACCCCGTTGTCCAGATTCATCAGCAGCATGTTCTGGTCCTCTACATTGACCTCCTTGCGGAAGACGCATTGATGTCTTCTCTCCGGCTCTATATCCAGTTGCACTTCCACGCACGTCTTTCTGTCCGGGCAGTCGGGGCATCTCAGATCATCCGGCTTATCTCCGCCATAGTAATCCAGACCGCCGAAGGCCGTAACCTCTTTGGAGTAGCCGCCTGCCAGCCAGTGGATAACGTCTATGTCGTGCGCTCCCTTCTGCAGCAGCAGGCTGGTGGTGTTCTTACGGTTAGCATGCCAGTCGTGAAAATACCATCTGGCGCCGTAATTGATGAAGTGCCGGCACCAGGCGGATTTCACCTCTCCTATAGCCCCGCTGTCGATGATCTCCTTCATGGTGCGGACAAAGCCCATGTAGCGCATGTTATGCCCTACCATCAGCTTCTTGCCGTTCTCTTTGGCCGCTTGCAGCATCCTGTCGCAGCCCTCTATGGTGATGGCCATAGGCTTCTCGCAGAAGACATGCTTGCCGGCTTTGAGTGCGGCCACTGCCTGCTCCTCATGGCAGAAGTCCGGGGAGAAGACGGCTACGGCGTCTATATCGTCCCGGGAGAGAAAGTCGTCCAGGTCACGAGTTACATAGGCCTTAGGGTTGACCTCCTCCCTAAACTTGTCCAGAAACTCCTGGTTGACATCAAAAGCAACCGTTACCCTGGACCGCTTCTGCTCGTCGTTATGCCAGTGTGTGGCCATATAGCCCCTGCTCGTAGCACCTATTATGCCTATGCGTACCTCATCCATGACTGCTATTAAACCTCCCTAACAATCCTTTCCCCTGAGCGGGGATCACCTTATTCAATGCCTGACCCCTTTCCGGCGCTCGGGGCCTACCAACACCTCGGGGCCCAGTTGATCCACCGTCGCGGCATCTTCGATTTCGATATCGTGGCAGGGCGCATCCATCACCTCAGAGGATTACAGTCCGTGCGACGGATGATGGACTTCCTGGTGGGCGGGCAAACCAGATGAGCAAAGGGTAACGTCTCATCGGCGTAATAGATATCCTTGAGTTCTTCAAAGTAGTCCGCACAACGTTCAGTAATATCAATATTATGCGCGAAACGTTCCGCATCGATTTGCGCACGTAATGCGAACAGCCGCCAGCGCCAGGAGGTTTTTGCCCAGTCCGGCATACCGGATTCCAGCTCGCGGACGATGCCCAGGGCCTCCTCGGGATCGTCTTTTTGTATGCCTTTCGACCAGGCAATGTCGTCGCAATATTTTATGCGCTTGTACTCATGGTGAGTGAGGTCATAGCCGGGCTCGGAATCGGATTTGTCGCGTAAAAGGGCAAACAGGACGTTAGCTTCAAGAATTTGGACCAGCCGCTCGAATTTGCCAAGATCTTCCCTGCTCTGCAAGCCGAACTCGAACGCGGCATATCGACGAAGGGTATCTTCATACGAGTTATCCCGATTCCAATAGAAACCGGCATATACGGCCTTGTTGAGATCCTCGAATATGCCTTCGGAATAGAGCATTCCACCGTCGCAACGGGCCGCAATCTCTCCCCAAATGGCAGCGTAAGTCTCGGGCATGGCGTTTGTTCCCG
>JAQVUQ010000442.1 GCA_028699365.1 bacterium
CAAGTGGCGGTTACTCTGGTGGTGCCCAGCGCTACGTGAGTAACGCTTATGTTACGACCGGCCATCAGAAGATTGTCAACGTTTCTGGAGTAAAGACACCGGTAAGGTATCCTGTAGATACCAGGAAATATAAACGGCGGCGTACTGCCTGGATGGCTCTTGCCAAAAACTCCTTCCGGCGGATGTATGTCTATCGGCCAACCGCCATAGGCTACTGCATCGGGGAACTCAGTATGGTTTACCACATCATGCTGGCTAAGAATGACATCGCCCATTAGGCGTCTTGATTCGCGCTTGCCGGTAATAGTCGATACCCAATCGATTACATAATTATCGGCGTCGTGGCCACCGCCGTTTTTTACGTGATCCCAAATACCGTATAATACACTGAGAAGCGTACGGTATATCTCCTCATTATCCGCGATAGTATCCAATTCACCACCGTATTCCAGCCACCACCATCCGCTCCGGTAGTTGTGGTGGATACGGTAGGGTAAATCATCATCCGATTCTATCTTATAAGCCCAGGCTGGTGCCTTAAAGGCTATCGGGCTACCGGTATCCAATGCTTTGAAGATGATGGAAGAGCCCATAGTCTTGGTATCAGCTTTTTCCGGTGCCAGCTCTTCGCCAAATTCGTCACGCCCTTCACGGCCCATACGGTATTCGGCTCCGGCATTAAAGGCAAGAAATGAGTCCCCGCTGCAATCTATGAATAACGGTGCATAAGCCTCTACGGTTATTCCCGAGCCAATCGTACGTGCGGTTACACTCCTGATATTTGCCCCTTCCATCTCAACATTGTAAGCCTCTGTGTTGAGCAACAAAGTCAGATTCTCTTCACGCTCACAAAAATCCAACAGCACGATGCTCCAATGCTGCGACCAGCCGTTAGCTGCCAGATAACGTGCTTCCAACCTGAGCTCTTCGATAATACCGGTTTCGCGTGCATTACGATTTACGTGTTCCGAGGCACCGACTACATGATTGCCATTAGCATTGGCTATGCATTCCTGGCTTGAAACACCGCCCAGCACCGGACGGTTATGTATCAGCAGTGTCTTGACGCCGAGACGGGAGGCGGCAATGGCGGATACGACACCGGTTACGCCTCCACCTATGACAACCAGGTCCATATCATACCGCTGCAGAAACACATCCATATCATGTTGCATTCTCATATTAATTGCTTCTCCTTTACAACTACAACTTCAGGCTTTATCAATGTTACTGCCGGCAACCTCAACACCATCTGCCGTGCCGTTCTTGGAAACTTCACACTTACAACCCCTTCTTCTCTTTCCTGAATGAACTTTTAAAATTCCTATGCTTTAAATTATATTCGACAACGGCAACGTCTTTCCTTGTTGATAATTTACCAATGCTTTATATTATTTACTAGCAGCCCCAGCTTTACCATGTTATAATACATGCAGGCATGCCGGCTGCTTATCCGGCAAATACTTCATTTTTCTAAGGAGCAGACAGACGTATGTCTCAACTGAGCCTGCATAAAATACTCAATACCAAAACAATGCGGGACTTTCGTTTGATCTTCTACGAGATTACCGGCATGGTCACTTCTCTCTATTTCCCGGCCTGGAAAAGTCAGGTGGATATGCTGCCGCATAATGCCAAGTGCCGCTTCTGCAGTATCATACAATCCACTCCCGAAGGACGTGAGCTCTGCCGCAACTCCGATGCCAGGGTGATTGAAACGATCAAGACCAAGAGAAAACCCTTCGTGCATCGCTGCCATACCGCCGGTCTGACCGGCATAGCGGTACCCATCTATTTTGGAGACACCGCTATGGGAACGGTGTTTGCGGGGGATGTACTGGCACACAAACAGAGCAAGACGCACTTTACAAGGATCACCCGAAAGTTGAAAGGACTCGACCTCGACTTTGAGGAGTTGGAAAAAGCCTACTATGAAATCCCGCTCCTGCCACAAGCTACCATCGGCATAGCCGTGAAGCTTCTATCGCTTATCGTCAACTATATCGTAGACAGGGAGCAGATCATCCATCTGCAGACGACCTTATTTGAGAAGCAGCAGGCCGTAGCCGATGCTCTCAGCACCCGTCTGGTGTTGGAAAGGGACCTGCAGGCCAAAGTGGATGAGATGGCCAAGCTGAGAAAATACCTGCTGGCAGCCACCAATGCAGGCAAAGTGATTCTGTCGGCAGATAATGAGGAGACTACTCAAAAACGCATTATCAAGGACGCTCTGGCCTTTATCGATGATTACTACGCCGAACAGATCCGCCTGAAGGATGTAGCCGGGCACGTAAATATGAGTCCCAACTATCTGAGTACACTCTTCCACAAAGAATGCGGCTGCACCTTTGCCGAATATCTGGCACAGAAACGTATCGGCAAGGCTTGCCGACTCCTGGAGGACCCTAAGATGAACATCAATGAAGTCGGCATCCAGGTAGGCTATTACAACCCCAGCTACTTCACCCAAATCTTTAAAAAACTTGCCGGCGTTTCACCCGGCGATTACCGTAAACGCATCGAGTTGCAGTAGCAGCCCTTCCGAAAAAGATCTTCCGACTCGCATCCGGGAATATTACTGCCGGCCGGCCGGCAGTGCCTTTTGTGTCTCCGTAACAATCATCCGTCCGTAAAGGAATATATTGGCACAGTCGCTGTTCAGAGCAATCCACCGGATGCCTCTTTCCATCCAGCGGCGCACGTTCTCCGGGCTGAAGCCGACGGCCGTACCGACCAGCATCCCCCTCTCCCGAGCTTTGTCCATAACCCGGTCAATGGCGTCGACGACCTGCGGATCATCCATCCGGCCGGGCTTGCCCAGAGAGGCAGACAAATCGCTGGGCCCTATGCAGACAGAATCTATCCCCGGGACATCCAGAATGCTTTCGATGCGCTCCACAGCCTTGATATGCTCTATCTGCACGATGACCATAATGTTGTCGTCAGCCGTCTCCAGGTACTTTTCAAAACTCAGCGCGCCGAACCGCACTCCGCGACGGGGACCTATGCCGCGTATTCCCCGGGGAGGATATTTGCAGGCGGCTACCGCCGCGGCGGCCT
>JAQVUQ010000041.1 GCA_028699365.1 bacterium
CCGCCAGATCGCCGGCCATTCCGTAATCAACCTTCATATCCTTATCGAAAGGCGTGACCATGGCGGTCAGCAGCCTTCCCAGCTTGGCAGTGCCCATAATACTCCTCCTCGGCATATAGCGCCATGTGGCGCTATATGAGCCCTAATTCCATCATCTTCTCGGCTATCTGCACGGCGTTAAGGGCCGCTCCCTTGCGCAGATTATCCGCTACCACCCAGAGGTCCAGTCCGTTCCGGACCGAAATATCCTCTCTTATGCGTCCCACCATGACTTCGTCCTTGCCGGCCGCCATTACTGGCATGGGATATATGCGCTCGGCAGGATCGTCCACCACCACTACTCCGGGAGCTCCGGACAGAAGCGACCGGGCTTCGGCAGCGGTGAGCTTGCGTTCCGTCTCCACGTTTACCGCCTCCGAATGGCCGTAGAAAACGGGCACCCTGACGGTAGTGGCACTGACGGCGATATCGTTGTCGCCAAGTATCTTTCTGGTCTCATTGACCATCTTCATCTCTTCCTTGGTATACCCGTTGGGCATAAAGGCGTCTATTTGCGGCAGAACGTTGAGAGCTATCTGATAGGGATAGACCTCTGCCGTCATCTCCCGGCCGGCAGCGTAATCCCTGGTCTGTTTATCCAGTTCGTCTATGGCTTCCTTGCCTGTTCCGGAGACCGCCTGGTAAGTGTTGACTACTATTCGCTTAATTCCGGCTGCATCGTATATGGGCTTGAGCGCCACTACCATCTGAATAGTAGAACAATTGGGATTGGCGATCAGTCCCTTATGCCATTTCAGGTCGTGCGGATTCACTTCAGGAACTACCAGTGGTACGTTGTCCTCCATGCGGAACGTGCTGCTGTTATCTATAACAACGGCTCCCCTGGCGACGGCTTCCCAGCCGTACTCCTGGCTGGCGCTCCCGCCGCCGGCAAAGAGCGCTATGTCGATTCCGTCGAAACTGCAGGCAGATGTTTCCTCTACCGTAATACGTTTACCCTTGAACTCTACTTCAGTCCCGGCTGAACGGGAGGTGGCCAGAGGCACCAGTTCCGATACCGGGAAATCTCTCTGCAGCAAGACCTTGATCATTTCCTTGCCTACGGCACCGGTGGCACCGACAACGGCAACTCTGTAACTGCGAGGCATTTACCCTTCCCCTTTCGTATTTTCAAACACTGCGTCTGCAGGGCTCTTTCAGATTATAAAACTTTATCCAGTCCGTACGCAAGCCCTGTCAGGGACATGACCTTGCGACAGGCCAGAATCACTCCCGGCATAAAGGAGGATCTGTTGATGGTATCATGCCTTATGGTCAACGTCTGGCCCAGGCCGCCGAAGATGACCTCCTGCGAGGCCACAAACCCGGGGAGGCGAACGCTGTGTATATTTATACCGCTCATCTCTCCGCCACGCGCTCCCTCCACCACGGTCACGCTGGTGGGCGTAGAAGCCATTGACGAGCTGGCCAGCATCATCTCCGCCGTTTTCACGGCTGTTCCCGAGGGTGCATCCAGCTTCTTATCGTGATGGAACTCTATGATCTCCGCCTGATTAAGATACCTGGCCGTCTCCACCGCAAACTTCATCATCAGCACGGCGCCAATGGCGAAGTTTGGAGCGATCAGAGCGCCTATATTCTTCTTCCCGGCCAAAGCGTCTATAGCGGCCAGATCGGCCTCGTTCAGACCGGTTGTTCCCACAACAGGACGAACACCGGCTTCAAGAGCTGTTTTGATATTCCCCATTACGACGGCAGGGACAGTAAAATCAACCATTACATCCGGTTTGCACTTCTGCAGCGCTTCTCCCAGGTCTCCCGTAACCTCTACGCCGTCAACCGTCTTTCCTGAAGCGGTAACAGCAGGCATACGGCCTTCACCGGCCTGTAAGTCTACGGCGCCGACAAGTTCCAGATCGCTCTCGCAGAGAACTGCGTCAAG
The DNA here is from genome assembly GCA_028699365.1 of bacterium. GTDB lineage: Bacteria > UBP13 > UBA5359 > UBA5359 > UBA5359 > UBA5359. Next base: position 1,943 of record JAQVUQ010000041.1, read on the forward strand.
AACCTCACGGCCCATTCTGCCGCAAGCCCCTGTCACCAGAACTCTTACCCGGGGGTAGCGCCCTGCGGGCGCGGTTGTTGGTTGTTGGTTGTTGGTTGTTGGTTTAGGGGTTCCCATGGAAGTTCTCCTCGAATTCGTTACTTGTTGTTCGTTAAGTGCCTAAGCAACGTACCTGCACTTCTGCACTTCTGCCTTCTGTCTTCTGTCTTCAGCCTAGTTGCCGGTATACTCTTCCCAGATACTCCGTATCCCGGCGGCCATATCCAGGTCCGTAATGCCGATCGTCACCAACGACATGCCGGCCGGATCAAGAAGCCCGGCCGCCGTATCCCTGATCTGGTCCGGCGTTACCGCTTCAAGGGCTTCGACAGTCTCCTGCTGCGTGACGCAGCGATGCAGATACATCTCAGCCTTGCCCATGCGACGCATGACCGAGGACGAACTCTCGGCAGCAAGATAGAGCGCTCCTTTTGCCTGGGCTACGGCTCCGGCCAGTTCGGACCGGCTGACGCCGTCGGCCCGTATCCTGTCCAGTTCCGTCAATATCAAGCGGAGAACGTCACAGGCATTGGCAGCGGCGGTGCCGGCGTAAACGCCGAAGAGACCGGTCTGACCGTAAAGGCTCTGGTAACTGTAAACCGCGTAGGCAAGACCACGTTTCTCGCGTATCTCCTGAAAAAGCCGGGAACTCATGCTCCCGCCCAGTATTCTGTCAAGCAGCGTCAATGGGAATCGTTCCGGGCTGCCTATCGGCACGGCCCGGTAACCCAGAGCCAGATGTGCCTGTTCCGTTACCCTGTCGTCGAGGTTGATTCCCTTCCGCCGCGGCGGTACCGCAATCGACCGCTGGGGCGCCTTGCCTGACAACCCTCCGGCAGCTTTGCGGATAGAGGCTATCAGGGCCTCCTCATCAAAACTGCCGGCGGCGGAGATGATGATCCTGTCGGGACGATAGAGGCCGGCATGATAGCCGGCCAGATCTTCCCGGGTCAGGGCACTCAGAACGTCGGTGCGCCCCAGCACGGGCATTGCCAGAGAATGGCCATCCATGACTTCCCTGGCCAGATAATCGTGTATGAGGCTCTCAGGCATATCCTCATACATGCGCACCTCTTCCGACAGAACGCCCTTCTCTCTCTCAAGTTCATCGGCATCCAATGAAGAGTTTATAATCATATCGGTAATCAGGTCCACCGACAGGTCCTGATACTCATCCAGCACCCGGATATAGACAAACGTATAATCCTTATCCGTATAGGCGTCGATCTGCCCGCCGACACCCTCTACGGCCTCGGCTATCTGACGGGCATTGCGCCTGGGCGTACCCTTGAAGAGCATATGCTCCAGAAAGTGAGAGATTCCGTTGTCCGCATAACTCTCGTCGACAACGCCTGCTTCAACCCAGCAGCCCAGCGACAGAGAGCGAACATGCGGCATACGCTGCATAACTATGCGCAATCCGTTTCCCAGAACTTCCTTTCGATACATCCCTTCAAGGCCCTCCGCGCCGCTTATCGTCGCGGACGACGCTGTTCGGGCCGCCTCTCGCTTCTCTCCCTGGCGCCTTCCGGCCGTTCGCCTTCGCCGCCGGTCTCCAGCAGGCCTCTGATGGTCAGATTGATCCTGCCCTGCCTGTCGATCTCGATTACCTTGACGGTGACTTCGTCGCCGACGTTGACTACATCCTCGACACGCTCGACACGCCGCGGCGCCAGTTCGGAAATATGAACCAGCCCCTCTTTACCGGGAAGAACTTCGACGAAGGCGCCGAAGGTCATTACCCTGGTCACCCGGCCGGTGTATACTTCACCTGCCATGACTTCCCTGGTAATGCTCTCCACCATCTTGACTGCGCGCATCGCCGATTCCTCATCGACGGAAGAGATGTATACTCTGCCGTCATCCTCGACGTCGATCTTGACTTCCGTAGCCTCGATGATCTTCTTGATGTTCTTGCCTCCAGGCCCGATCAACTCACCGATCTTATCGGGATGAATCTGGAGAGTTATGATTCTCGGAGCTTTCGGCGACAGATTCGGCCGATGCCCGGAGATGGTCTTATTCATGATATCCAGGATGTAGAGCCTGCCCTCTCTGGCCTGTGCCAGCGCCTCGCGCAGGATGGACATATCCAGGCCGTCGAGTTTGATATCCATCTGAATGGCGTTGATGCCGTCTACCGTTCCCGCCACCTTGAAGTCCATGTCTCCCAGCGCATCCTCCATCCCCTGGATGTCCCAGAGGATGACATGCTTGTCTCCGTCCGTGACAAGCCCCATGGCGATACCGGCTACAGCCTTCTTTACCGGAACTCCGGCATCCATCAGGGCAAGTGAGCCGGCACAGGTGCTGGCCATCGACGATGAGCCGTTGGATTCCAGCACGTCGGAAACCAGACGCATGGCGTAAGGGAAATCTTCCTCGGAGGGAAGCATCGGAAGCAGGGCTTTCTCCGCCAGCGCTCCATGGCCGATATCGCGGCGACTGGGGCTGCGCAACGGTCTTACTTCACCTACGCTGTAGGGGGGGAAGTTGTAATGGTGCATGAAGCGTTTGGCCTCATCGCCTACCAGGGACTCCATCTTCTGCGCCTCGCCCAGCGAGCCGAGCGTGACCGTATTGAGAACCTGCGTCTGCCCGCGGGTAAAGAGCCCGGAGCCGTGTGTCATCGGCAGCAGGCTGACTGCGCAGGATATGGGTCTGATCTCGTTGGGCTTACGGCCGTCGGGACGTACCTGCTCGGCCACAATCAACTGTCTGACGGTATTCTTGGTGGCATAATCGAAGGCTCCGACTATCTCCGCCCGGGCCTCTTCGCCCATCGTGGCCAGGAAATGATCGATTACCTCCTGCTTCAGTACTCCGATGGCCTCTTCACGGCTCTGCTTATCGGTGTTCACCACCGCCTGCCGCAGTTTATCGGAAGCGTAAGCCGATACGGCGGCACGGATATCCTCGTTGGGCAGGAAGAGCTTCACCGTCTTCTTGGGCTTGCCGACGCGCTCCACCATCTCTCTCTGGACGGCTATCAGCTTCTTTATATGCTCATGGGCAATTTCGATCCCTTTCAGCACGACGTCTTCGGAGGCTTCCTTGCCGTAAACCTGAACGGTGGTGATGGCATCTTCCTTACCGGCGATGACCATCTCCATCCGGCTGTCTTTCAGCAGTTCGTAGGCGGGATTGACGACATATTCGTCGTCAATCAGGGCTATCCTGACGGCGCCTACCGGACCGCTGAACGGTATATCGGAGATGGACAGTGCCAGAGAGGCGGCGTTTATGGCCATTACATCCGCCAACTGCTCGTTACTGGCGGACAACGGCAGAACGACTATCTGAACATCGTTGCGCATGCCCTTAGGGAATAACGGTCTCATCGGCCTGTCTATAAGCCGCGAGGTCAGTACCGCCCTTTCGCTGGGCCGGCCCTCCCGCTTGAAATATCCTCCCGGGATACGCCCGGCTGCGTAAAACTTCTCTTCGAAGTCGACCATCAGGGGGAAGAAATCTATTCCCTCCCGTGACGTCTCCGACATGGTAGCCGTTACCAGCAGAACGGTATCCTCCGAGCGAACAACTATCGAGCCGTTGGCCTGCCTGGCCAGCATACCGGTTTCAAACGATATGGTGCTGCCGCCTAATTCTAAACTTACTTCAATTTTTTCCATTCCTCTTCCCTCAATCTTCCTTCTATCAATCTATTCTATTTCTATGTCTATTTTATAAAAAAAGCGGGTTGCCCCGCTTTTTTTTATCTTCTTAATCCCAGCCTGGTTACTATTGCTCTGTATCTGTCCACGTCCTTAGCGGTAAGATAGTTGAGAAGCCTGCGCCTTTGCCCAACCATCTTCAGCAGACCCCGTCTGGAATGAAAGTCCTTCTTGTTAGCCTTCAGATGCTCCGTCAACTGCTCTATGCGCGCCGAAAGCATGGCTATCTGGACCTCCGCCGACCCGGTATCGCTCTCGTGAGCCCTGTACTGAGCCATAATGTCGTTCTTCTTGTCCTTGGATAATGGCATACCCTTTCACCTCCGATTTTAAACCACCGTATTCCAAGAACGCCGTTGGTGAATCGAGCGCCCTAGAGCACGGTTCGCGTGTAATGATAGCATAGTCGCTAACTGTTGTAAATAAAATATCAGATATTATCCAGCTTCCCTCTGGCCTCTTCGACATCCATAGATATCCTCTGCTGCAGCAGCAGGGGATCGGAAAAGGCTTCCTCGTCACGGAGGCGCTCTACTATATACATGGTCAGCTCTTTGCCGTAGATATCGCCGGAGAAGCCGATTATATGTATCTCGAAGGATCTTCCGGAAGGGCCGAACGTGGGACGCCGCCCGATGTTGGCAACCGCCGGCAGACGTTTCCCGTCAAGGATTACATATCCGGCGTAGACTCCGTTCGACGGCAGAAGCTTTTCCGGCGTGACGGAGATATTGGCGGTGGGAAACCCCAGACTGCGACCTACCATCCGCCCTTTTACCACCGTGCCGCCGGCTGAATAGAGTCGCCCCAGCATAGCTGATACGGCGTGCATATCACCTGTATCCAGAGCCTGCCGTATTCTGGTGCTGCTCACCGGCCTGTCTTGCCGGAGGACGTGATCCACCCGGCGCAAACCGAACGAATACTCTGCCGCCAACAGCCCAAGCGCTTCGAATGTCCCGCCGCGACCTCTCCCCAGAGCAAAGTCCGGTCCAACTATTAACTCTTTCATACCGGATTTCAGGAGTTTATCGCAGACAAACTCCTCCGCACCGGTGGCGGCCAGCTCAGGGGTGAATTCCAGACAGAGCAATTCGTCAATGCCCATTCTTCGGAAGAGCTCCCGTTTTTCATCAGGTGTCGTCAACAGCGACGGGGCTGCACCGGAAAGAAGGGCATCGGGATGAGCGTTAAACGTCACCACTGTACAGGCTGCCTCCAGGGCTTCGGCTCTCTCCCTGAGGGTTCCCAGAAGCAGTTGATGGCCGATATGCACTCCGTCAAAAACACCTATGGTTATGACCCTGCCGCAGGGCTGCAAGGGCAGAGGAAAATCATCATAGAGCTGCATCCGACATCACCTTCCTGGGCTTGAGAAGAGCGGTTCCATTTTCAATGCGCGCCTCAGCTATCCCGATAAACCTGTTTTCTTCCTCGTAAACCCTGTATTCGCCGGAGGCGGTTCCCGCCGCAATCTGCGCTCCCATGCCGTGCCGAAAGCGCTCCGCCTGGGTAGTATCGAGACGGATAGCCGGAAGAGAAGCCGCCAACCCGTCGATCTTGCGTAAAAAAGGAAAGAAATCTTCCTCTGTAAGCGCTGCAGATGCTTTGGCCGCCTCCGGGCTTGCCGCGCCGAAGCTCGCAGAGCGAAGGCGGGTGCCTTTAGTGCTTAGATCATGTAACGTGCAGGCGTCACCGATACGATGCGTGCCCGATTCCGTTCTTACCAGAAAGGACATGGCTGCTCCGCATCCCAGCCCGGCTCCGATATCGTGACAAAGAGTGCGTATATACGTGCCTTTGGAACAGCATATGTCCAGCAGGATCACAGGATTATCCCCTGCGGTGAAATCCGTCATCTCCAGATCGTATATATGCACCTGGCGGGGCGCCCGCTCCACCTCCCGCCCCTGGCGGGCAAGATCGTATAAACGCCGGCCGCCGATCTTAACGGCCGACACCATCGGCGGTATCTGTGAATAATCGCCTTTGAACCGATCCATTACCGTTGTAAGCTCATCGGGCGTAACACCTGACGCATCGTGCCTGGCCGTGACCCTTCCTGTGGTATCATGGCTGTCGGTCTCGATGCCCAGAATCATTTCTGCGCGATAGCGTTTTCTTTCCGCTACGGCATACTCCATCAGCCTTGTCCCCTGTCCCAGGGCGACAATCATCAACCCGGAGGCCGCCGGATCCAAAGTGCCGGCATGACCGACACGGCGCTCACCGGTAAGGCGTCTTACCGCGGCCACCAGATCGTGCGAGGTCATCCCGGGGGGTTTGATCAGATTGATATAACCGTTCATCTTAGGGGCCACCCATGAGGTATTACCAAATCCACCTCCGGCAAATTGGCAACTCTATTCATGGACGCCCCCTTGACCAAGGCGCTCCCGCAGCAATCGTATTGTCTTCTCCACTACGACAGGCATGGGATCGGTCGTGAGAAAACCGGCCGCCGCTTTATGCCCGCCGCCGCCCAGTTCCCTGGCTGCGTCCAGCACACTGAACTTGCTCTTGGAGCGCAGGCTGGTCTTGACCTTGCCGTCGGGACGCTGGGTAAACAACACGGCTACTTCAACGCCGTCCACTGACCGGACAATATCGATAGCGCCGTCAAAATCCGCCTCGGCCAGACCAAGCGCCTCCAGCATATCGGAACTGATGGCCGACCATGCCAGCCGGCCGTCAACGGTCATATCTTCTATCACGGCAGCCTGAAGGCGCAACTGGTCGATAGAGCGTCTCTCGTATATGCGTGAGGCGATATCGGCCGGTTGCAGCCCCTGCTCGATCAGACCGGCTGCCAGGCGATGAGTATGTGCCGTCGTATTGGAGTATTTAAAGCTGCCCGTATCCGTCAGGATAGAGACGTAGATGCATTCCGCCGCGTCCCGACCTACGGCCACATCCAGGGCACGAGCCAGAGCGTATACCTGCTCGCCGACGGCCGCTGCTCCGGGATCTATATATCTGTAATCACCGAAGCTGCCCGTGGTGGGATGGTGATCGATATTGATCAGCATCCGGGCGTGGCGGCGCAGATCGATTCTCTCGGAAACGCGTTTCTCATTTTCGCAATCCATCACCAGGGTCACGTTGAAATTTCCTTCGAGAATGGTATTGACTTCGTCGGCGTGGGGAAGAAAACGATATATCTCGGGAACACCGTCTTCAAGGAATATGTAGGTTTCCTTCTTCATCTTTTTCAGAATATCGGCCATTGCCAGTATGGACCCTACGGCATCGCCGTCGGGATTCCGGTGTGAGGTCAGAAGGAAGGAGCGGTTGCTGTTGATAATATCGGTTATTTCGTCGGGTACTGCCTCACTCTTCCGCATTTTCACGTTCACCTTCATTCACCTGTTTCAGAAGTTTCTGTATCTTATTCCCGTATTCTATGGATGTATCGAGTTTGAACGATAACTCAGGCACATGACGCAGCCTGATACGATGTCCCAGAGCACTCCGGATAAAACCGGCCGCAGATTGAAGCGCGCGCAAACTCCTCTTCTTCTCGCCGTCGTCTCCCAATATGCTGACGAATACTTTAGCGTAGTGTAAATCAGGGCTTACCTCCACAGAGGTAATGGTCAAGAAACCGATACCGGGTTGCTTGACCTCGCGTCTGACTATATCGCTTATCTCTTCCTTAATAAGCTCCTGTACCTTCTCTATGCGTTGTGAAGGCATGCAAGCACCTCCAATTCAGTCTATACGGTTAATACGAACTATGGATCTGGACTTTCCGGTCGTCTCATCAATGTCTATGAGGACGGCATTGAAGATCACCGGCGGATTGCCTACTTCAAACTTCACCGGCATCTGTGTAGTGAACTTGCGCAAAATCAATGCCACCTCGACTCCCAGGATGGAATCGCGCGGGCCTACCATACCGATATCGGATATCATGGCCGTGCCCTGAGGCAAAACGCGCTCATCGGCTGTCTGCGTATGCGTGTGCGTGCCGACTACGGCGGAAACCCTGCCGTCAAGATACCAGGCCAGCGCCTGCTTTTCCGAGGTGGCTTCAGCATGGAAGTCTACCAATATGTTAGGTGTCACGCCGGCCAGAGAAGCCACCAATCCATCCATTGTCCGGAAAGGATCGTCCAGCGGGTCCATGAATATTCGTCCCATGAGCGAAACGACGGCTATCTTGCAACCGTACATGTCGATGACCGTCAAGGAGCGTCCCGGTGTTCCGGGAGGATAATTGGCCGGCCTGAGAACGTAATCCAGGCTGTCGATCTCCGACACCATCTCACGCCTGTCCCAGATGTGATTGCCCGTAGTCACGACGTCGGCACCGGCCAGCCTGATCTGCTCCGCCATCTGGGCGTTAAGGCCGAACCCGGCCGCAGCGTTCTCACCGTTGACGACGGTGAAATCCACATGATACTCGGCTTTGATGTGAGGAAGAAGCTCCCGCAGACATGCCCTGCCCGGCTTTCCCACGATATCTCCAACCATCAGGATACGCATGTGTCACTCCCACTCTGTACTAGCGCCCTGCGGGCGCGGTTGTTAGTTGTTTGTTGTTAGTTGTTGGTTTCAGGATTCCCATGCAAGCCCTTAAGTATGGCGTTCTTTTTGTCTTTTGTGGTTGCTTATGAAGAAAAATGCCTGGCGGTACCATTCGATACCGCCAGGCTTGGCTTCACAATCTATTTAGCATACTCTATGGCCCGGGTTTCCCTGATAACGGTCACTTTTATCTGACCGGGGAACTCGAGTTCGTCCTCGATACGCTTGACTATATCCTTTGCCAGATTAACCGCCGCCAGATCGTCGATATCGTCAGGTTTGACCATGATACGAACTTCTCTGCCTGCCTGTATAGCATAGGATTTCTCCACACCGGAGAACGAATCCGCCACATTTTCCAGTTTTTCAAGACGCTTGATGTAATTCTCAAGCGATTCACGCCTGGCACCGGGACGGGCAGCCGATATGGCATCTCCGGCCTGCACCAGGAGAGCTTCCATAAGTCCGCTCTCTTCCTCACCATGATGTGCTGCTATGCACTGGATGATCTTACCGGATTCCCGATACCGCTTGGCCAGGTCGGCGCCGATGGTGGCATGAGGTCCTTCCACTTCGTGGTCGGCCGCCTTGCCTATATCATGCAATAGACCTGCTCTTTTGGCGAGCTGGACATCCAGTCCCAAATCATCGGCCATCAGCCCCGCCAGCCAGGAAACTTCCTTCGAATGCTGAAGAACGTTCTGCCCGTAGCTGGTGCGGAACCTCAAACGGCCAAGAAGCCGGACCAGTTCCGGATGTAAACCCTGCACACTGGTCTCCAGAAGGGCCTTCTCGCCCTCCTCCTTTATCTGCGCATCGACCTCGGCCTGGGCTTTATTCACCAGTTCCTCAATACGCGCCGGATGAATCCGACCGTCGACAAGAAGCTTTTCCAAAGCCACACGCGCAACTTCGCGCCTGACCGGATCAAAAGCGGACAGAATCACGGCCTCGGGCGTGTCGTCGATGATGAGATCGACGCCTGTACGAGTTTCAAAAGCTCTTATATTGCGTCCTTCACGGCCAATTATCCGGCCCTTCATATCATCGCTGGGCAGCGGCACGACCGAAACGGTGGATTCCACCACCTGGTCCGCAGCACACCTCTGGACCGCAACCGTAATTATCTCTCTGGCCTTGCTCTCCGCTTTCTCCTTGGCTTCCTCTTCGATGCGCCTGATCAGAATGGCGGCATCATCCCTGATCTCGTCTTCCACTTTCTGCAGAAGAACATCTTTGGCTTCCTCACGACTGAGTCCGGAAACTCTCTCAAGTTCTGCGCGACTCTCGACTTCAAGCCGTTCCAGATTCTCTCTGATGGAGACATTCTCCTGATCGCGCTGCTGCAGCACCTTCTCTTTCTTCTCCATGGTGCTCATCCGCCGCTCCAGGTTCTCTTCCTTTTGCGTCAAGTGCCGCTCCATTCTCTGCAGTTCGACACGCCGCTCACGGTTCTCTTTTTCCAGTTCATTACGCAGCCTGAGCTGCTCATCTTTCACTTCGAGAAGCGCCTCTTTTGCCTTGGCATCCGCTTCCCGACCGGCATTGACGACAATATCCTGCGCCAATACCTCCGCTGTCTTAATCTTACCTTCTGCAATGCTTTTTCTGATTAAATAACCGACAAACAACCCTGCAAGCAGGGCCGCCGCAGCTATTATCAGTGTCTGAATAACAACCATACTTATCATATTCACCTCCCTTCCTCTAGCTGAAAAAGACGTCATGCTTTTTGCAGATCACAACTACCACGCTCAATACTTTTTCAGGAGGTGGTTCTCAATGTACGCGCGATTGAATCGCAGAGTTATTGTAATGCATTTTCATCAAAGGTGTCAAGGAATTTAAGCCTGACTCGGTTAAGAGCTCTTCCGGTCGCCTCGTAAGAGAAACCCCTGCGAGAGAGGTAACCGGCCAGACGGAGAAGCCTCTTTTCCATCGGCAAGCCCGACAGGCGCTCCCACCTGGCTTCAGCTATGGAAAGAGCCAGCGCCTCTTCATCGTCGTCGCTGTACATCTCCCTTATACCCTCGCTTACCAGTTCATCCGCTATACCCTTCTTCTTCAGCTCATACCTGAGCCTGCGCCTGCCCGCAGGCCTGCCGCCCAT
>JAQVUQ010000443.1 GCA_028699365.1 bacterium
CAACAATATCAAGCTCAGAGTGGTCGGCAACGGCAACACGATTACCGATAATGTCATCAGCGGTGGTGTCAATCACGGTATCAGTGCGGCCGGCAGCAATGCCGTGATATCAGGCAACAACATCAGCGGTTTGAACGGAACATCAGGTGTCGGCATTATAATAACCGGCCTGAGTTATTCTCTGATCAATAACAATACGGTTGAGAATGTATACGAATACGGTATTTACGGGGAGCAGAATACCACACATGATAACGCGATCATCGATAATGCGATCAGCTACATAGGCATAGTCGGAGAAGACAGCAACGGTGCAGGCACGGGAATTAAGTTCTCCTGTGGCCCCAATCATACGCTGGTTGCGAATAACGAGTTGGCAGGGTGCCTGGGATACGGTATTTGCATGGTCGGAAACGCTACGTATGATGCGCCGTTCAGTTATGTGATCGGTAATACGGTAATAACTTCAGGCGATCCCGGTATGCTGATAGGGGGAGCTTCTGATGCTTTGATCAGCAAGAATACCGTAAACGATAACCGATCGGTAGGCATAGCAGTAGGCAGCCACAGCGGTCTCCCCATTACATCGCCGCGGGCCAAGGTGATAAACAACACGGCTTGTGGTAACGATCTGGAGGGGATATACCTTACCGGAGCGGAAGACGGTATCATTACCGGCAACATAACCCTGAACAACTATACTTCCGCAAACACATACGCCAGTCATAAGCGGGCCGGTATAGGCTCCTATTACGACAGCAACACGGATAATATGCTTCTATGCAATACCTCAAGCGATAACGATTCCGGCGATCAGAAATACGGCGTTTATCTCTGTTCCGGGGTAACATACAACACGGTCATGTTTAACGACCTGTATTACTGCCCGGATGCTTCGGTACAGAACGATTCCGGCAACGGTACGAATACGATCAGTTCAAACAGAAGCACGGTTGACTGGAATGCGTTGTCGACGGCGCCGCCTGTTGCCGTAGCGGATACCGATAATCCTGTATTGCTTTCCAACGGTAGCGGGCAACTCGACGGTTCCGATACGCATCTCATGACCGGAAGTACGACGATCAGTTACTTATGGGAGCAGATTTACGGGCCAACGATAAGTATTACCAATCCTTCCGCTGCAATCACGGGCTTTACGGCTCCAACGGTTACCACGGTTGAGTTGCTGGGTTTCAGATTAACGGCTACCACAGATGACGGATCCACTTCCGACGAGATTTATTTTGCCGTGATGCCTAAGTATAGATAAGGATGATATGTCGCAAACAATCAAAATACATATGCGCAAGAATATGGGGGATAGAAGTATGAATATCGGCATAATAGGTTGCGGGGGATTTGTTCAGGGAAATCATTTGCCTAATGCTGCCAGAAATCCTGATTTTGAGATTCGTGCCCTGTGTGATCTTAATGGAAATGTGCTGAACAGCCTTGGAAAGAATTACTGTATAGGTTATACCACCATGGACTGTATGGATATTGCCAGGGATGAGGCCATAGAGATGGTGGTGCTGGGCACCGGTCCCAAAACACGGGTTGCTCCAATAAGAGCTCTGGCGGAACACGGAAAGCACATCTATGTGGAGAAACCGATGAGCCTGGGATATGACGATTCCTTTGAGATACTTGATATTGTCAGGGAAACGGGCATCAAACTTCAGGTAGGCTTCAACAGGCCATACAGTCCTGTAATGCAGGAGGCCAGGCGTATCTACCGAAAGATGAGGAATGGAGAGACGCTGATCAACTATCGTATTGTCGGTGAATCAATCTTATGGCCTGAATTTCACCAGGATGCTCTGGCGGCAGGCGAATCGACCATAGTGCATGAACTTACTCATATATTCGACCTGTTGAACTGGCTGACGGAGGGCGATCCTGTAAGTATCTATGCCGTAGGCGGCCGTTCCGACAACAACGTTGTTACTCTGGTTTATCCCGGTGGCGTAGCAGCAACTATTGTGTCGGGAGGATGCGGCACGGAAGGTTATCCCAAGGAGCGTATGGAAATATTCTCCGGCAACAGCGCCCTGCTGATGAACGATTTTGTGGAGCTTGAATGCACTCGTATAGATGGCGAGCAGGATCAGTGTTTTCCGGTGAAATCCAATCCTGGAGGCATGAGAGATTTATCAGGAGTCGAGCTGAGGAACAGCCTCAGGAAATGGAGAGATAATCTTACGTTAGAGGAGATAAAGACCGGATATTATTACGGTACACGGGTATGTGTAAATAAAGGACATTATGAAGCTTTGGACAACCTCAGACAGTGTATAGTCGATGAGAGGCCGGTGGAGACCGATGCCTATAGGGGAGCGGTTGCTACTATTATGGGACTTAAGGCGCTTGAATCACTGAGATCAGGGCAGGCGGTCGAACTTGAGTTCGACCGCCTTAAACATGATCATAGTAACTGCCTGGTTTGAGGCAGGCCTGCCTGGATATACGATAAAGTTACGCCTATGGCGGAGGAACTGCTGCCGCAGAATAGGGTTTATACTTTACTGGGCAGAGTATGGTGAATTGGGGAAGGAATGGATAACTAATGAGAGAAGCAAGAATATCCGTCGTCAATACAGCAGCAGTGCATATCGAGAATGAAGCCGGGGAAGCTATTCTGTACCGGGCCCAAGACAGGATAAGGGCAGTGGGCCGGGATAATCCCGATCTTATCCTTATGGCCGAGCTCTTTGCCAATCATGAAAAGGCGCTTACTCTGGAAGCCGTAGCTGAGGTGGCTCAGACCGTGCCAGGACCGATCACTGAGGAACTTTTCGCTCTGGCCCGGGAATTCGGGACCTATATCGCCTTCGGCCTGCGTAGGCAGGATGGAGAGCACTTCTACAATAGTCTGGTGCTGCTGGATCGTGAAGGTAAGCCTGCCTGGATATACGATAAAGCCACGCCTATGGCGGAGGAGATGCTGGACGGCGGCATCTCTCCCGGCAGCAGGCCCTGCTCGTTTGCCTGCGATTTCGGCCGGGTGGGGGCGGCTATATGCTTTGATATCAACTATGCGGAG
>JAQVUQ010000444.1 GCA_028699365.1 bacterium
AGAGTAATATGAACTGCGAATCAGGTGCTTTCCAGGCATCTTCTAGAGCCGAAATTTCGGTTGTGCGATTATAAAAGCCGGACATATTCCCTCACTTTATTCAAGTATACTTTTATAAAGTATACTTTTATAAAGTATACTTGAATAAACCATGCTTGACAATAATCGCAGATCGTTGCTTCTATGCCTCCGTTTTGACGTTATGCGGAACACCTAAAATAGTAAACACAATGAATAAAACAACATTTACATCCGCAGCTTCAAAAGGAGTGTCAGCAAAATATCGGGCATCGCTCACCTGCCTTAATCGTAATATGCATGAAGCGTTTTCCATCAAAGATTGGGTTATTTGATCGAGCACCTGGGCTTAAATCATACTCAACTTGCAGCATAATATTTGTCAAGGCGAAGCAGAGGTATCTCGTTGCTTGATCCAAATGTGCCACCTAATGGAGAGATAAACCGTAATTCAATATTCAATGCCTGACCCCTGCTACTACATTCATGGTATACCGCTCCGGGGTATGCAATTCTTAACGCCCTTGCCATAGCTCAATTATACTACTTGCCTACCTATAATTGTAAAAAAACAGTCTTGACCCTAACATGACCCTAAAACACACTCTTCCTTCAGCATATCCGGCAGAATACCAATGGCATATAACGGCACGTTCGTCAGCCAGTCTTCCTGCCTGTAATCCGACATCGATGTACGGACGGCATACCCTGGCTGATATTTCTCATAATAGCTCTTCAAACTTTTGGCTTTCAGATTCTCCGCCGCCTTCACTTCAAGCGGTATAACGCTGCTGTCGATCTGAAAGGCAAAATCAACTTCGGCAATCCCTTTTTCCGCTGACCAGTAATACAGGGTTACTTTTTTACTTGCAACCAGTTGTTGCATTACATACTGTTCTGTCAGTGCACCTTTAAACTCTTCAAAGATCCGATTTCCTTCCAGCAATGATTTTACATCGAGTTCGCTCATCGCTCCCAGCAGCCCGACATCGAGCATAAAGAGCTTAAACGCAGCCGTATCCTGATAAGCTTTGAGAGGCATGCCGGGCTTTGAAATCCGACTTACCTTATAAACCAATCCGCACTCCGTAAGCCATGTCATTGCCAGTTCATACTCCCTTGCTCTGGCTCCATGCCTGATGAGGCCGTATACGAACTTGCGATTTTCTCTGGCAAGCTGCACAGGGATGGAATTCCACAGCATCCGGATTCGCGGCACCGTTTCGTTAGGTGCATGTTTTGAAAAATCCTGCTCATACGCAGTCAGCAGCCTTCTTTGAATATCCCTCACCGTACCGTAATCGGAAGAATTTGCAAAAGATGCAACGGCCTCCGGCATACCGCCAACGTAGTAATACTGCTTAAGTAAATCTATATACTTGCCCTTGAAGCTCGTGATCAAGGCGAAGTCTTTGTCTTCCAATATCTTTAACAAATCATCCTGGCCCATAGCGAGCATAAATTCCATAAAATCCAACGGATATAGATCCATAAACCCCGCTTTTCCGACAGGAAATGAGGTGCCGGGGTGCAGGGCCACACCAAGCAGTGATCCTGCGGCTATAATGTGGTGTTCAGGCGCATTTTCACAAAAGTATTTCAAAGAGGTCAATGCTTTGGGCACTTCCTGAACTTCATCAAAAACTATCAGGGTATTTCCTGCTTCGATAGAGACCCCCGTTTCGATCTGCAGGGCCGTTATTATTCTTTCTATGTCGAGATTACCACTAAAGAGGCTTTCCATCCGCTCGTTGTTGTCAAAATTGATATAGGCATAATTCTTATAATGAATCCTGCCGAACTCTCTCATCAGCCATGTCTTGCCGACCTGTCTGGCGCCTCTGATAATGAGCGGCTTTCTATCCTTTGATTCTTTCCATTTTACTAAATCATCCATCGCTCTTCTTAACATGGTATCACCCTTCTCACCGTATTACACTAATAATAATATAAATAATCACATAATTCAAACGAAATTATGTGATAACTGCCATTTTTACAAACGAAAATTGTGATTAAGACCACCGATGACGACGAAGAGAACTATAAACCCCGCGTTCTTGACGATTACATAGGGGCACGTTACGAGGTCTTGCTGGAACTGAATCCCAATGGCAATCAGGGGATCAGATACTCCTTGATCGGCCTGTCCTTGAGACGGATAATCTAACGGGCATTCGGAGCTTATTTGACGAGTATGATAAATCCGCAACGGTGTTTGCCTGGCTGTAAAGCAAGATGTCACCACAAGCGCCGCAAAATCCTGGATGACGCAGGACTTGCAGGTACCTATCCTCTGCCCTTGCAAACTTATGCACAGAAATTCAACTGGGACTATCTTGACTGGTATCCGGAGTTGTTCTTTATGCAGCAATCGTTCCTTTACACGCTTTATCTCCTCCACAAGTTTGGCGGTGAATGGAGAGCGAACGCATTCTATGAAGACGCTTTACTCAAGGCTTTCCTGGCCTCGAGTGCCGATTGCTTCCAGTAACACCTTCGAGTAGTTGAGAAAGAAAGTATTTATATTCTCCCTTTTTATCAGCCATTAGCAGAGTCTCTTCTCCTATACCTAAGCTCCCGCATCATCCAGCAAGTAGCGTGTAGACCACCGGGATCACAAAAGGGGCCAGGAAGGTGGACTCATAAGAAGTTTTATTCTGTCGAACACGTTGTAAGCCTTCTTCATTGCCTCCTGCGCTTCTTCAAGAGGATAGACAATTGTTCCGTCAAGAGGATACTTAGCCTCAATATAGTACTGGTTTAGCTCCTCAATATCCTCGCTTATTTCGGATAGCAATTCTTCATCGAGCACGGCAAGGTTCAACAGCGCTACCAGGTCATGACTTCTGCTGATTGCAAGCTCTCTGGATAAAAGATAAGCTTTCAGAACTTTCTCCACTACTTGGTGACAGTGATAGCAAACCATATCGGTGGGCGGTTCCTCGTAATAGTGAAGTATCGCCTCGGCTGCCATGAGGTCGTGATCTGCTTTCAGCAACCAGTCCTTGAAACATG
>JAQVUQ010000445.1 GCA_028699365.1 bacterium
AAGGATCGACACCGGGCGTCGATTTAATTGCCTCGTAGATCTCCTTATCCCTGCCGCCGAAGAGGCTACTTTTCATATCATCGTCAAGACGCACCAGAAAGATCCTCTGCTCACCGCTAAGGAAGCTGCCATCAGCCACGGACTCGGCCAGCAGCTTTATGGCCATCTTTGTCCATTTCTCCACTTCGCCGGAATCCCTCTTCAAATCCCGGCAAACTTCTGCCAAACGAAAAACGCTTGTCCCTATGCGGCATTTGGGATACTTACTTTGCAAAAAACCGTCTACCGATTTCTTTAAGATACCCTCAGCCTCTGCCGGCCTGTTTCCGTTTATCAGTGCCCTGCCGTAAAGATACAGAACCAAAGGATCACTGCATCCGCTATCGATGATGGCTCTCCCCCTGGCTATTATGCCATCGTTGTCCGGTACAGCTATGCTTTGAGAAAACGGACCTACGTGATCGCTGATATATGAAATTGCCGCCTCATCCCAGGCAGGGCTTTTCACCCCAAACTGCCTGTAAGCATCTACAAGTGTCCTGGTATTATACTTGTAGGTATCCTGCTGCAAATGCTTACCGGTATAGACCTCATGACCCGCCGGTATCGGTCGCCCGGACAGATACTCCTCGATGCTGCTCTTGCGCACAGTTCCCTCGGGAGGAGTAAACTTAAAGTCAAATTTGGACAGGTCTGCGGATACAACCCAGTTATCGAATGTATAGGTAACTCCCTGACCGTCTTCCCTGTCCGTTTTATCAACAGATCCCTTTATTGATATTTTTCGGATAAGAGAAGGCTTCTCCGGAGACACCCAGACATCACAAATCAACGTTTTCGAGGTCATACCCAGATGCCGGCACTTCACACCACCGATGATCTCCACACCACGATCCGAAAGGTTTTTCTCCAGATCATCAACCCACTGATTCATCCTGTTTGACAACAACAACAAAGGGAGGTAAAGAATATCTTCTGTCTGCCTGGATAAAAACACATCGGTATTCATAGGCAATTTATCAGACGAGTAGCTGCCCATAGAGGGCAGATACCTGTATGTGCCTGCACTGCTACAGCCCCTGATTACACCGTAGATTTTATCATGAGGTGTAATTTTCAAGCCTTTTTTTCTGGAGACAACAACCGTATATGCAGCCTTTACATATGCATCCGAGGCTTCGGCCCGCTGGTCTTGAGGGCTTACCGATATATCGAACTGAAAATCGCTTAAGCCTCGAATACAGCTCCGTGCCTGCTGGAATAACACTCTTGCCGAGGAATCGGCTTTACTGCCTTTTTCCTGCGACATGATCGGGCTTTCTGCCGCCAACAGCAGCAAGGGGATAACTGCGATAACGGAAATTCTCCAACTTCTACTCATAACACACCTCTGTCACATCGTTATCAGGGATTAGCAGCTTACTTGAGTAATCTTTTGCTCCTCGTCATTATCAGCTTCTGCCGCGCACGCCTCTGCCCAATCCTTTATTAGCTGGCAGAAAGATTTCCATAGTTTTTCTTCATCTTCCAACGCTAAATGCTTCTTATATTCCGTAGAAAAAGCCGCTTCATTCACCCTATTCTCTTCATCTAAGCCTTCAAGGTATTCAGAAAAATGATCGCTATGCTGGACAACCTTCTTAAGAGCATTGCCAAAGTTCTCACTCCCGTAATTCATTGCGGCAATCCAATCCGCACGAAGTTCCCGTCCTCTGCTGATTATCATATCTATCTACGTGAATCATTTCTCACCAAGAGCTTGCTAATTTCAGTAGCCATTAAAAATATTCTCTCATTTAATATCATATCAAGCGCTTAAGCTACTATGCAAATTTAGCCTGACCCGGTAAACAGTGCCTCTCATGCATTGATTGGCAATAGACAGCTTAAATGCGTATCACACCGGTGCCCTGGTTACCTGTAATTAATTTATGCGCTCAATTAATAATACGATTGAAAAAGCATTTTGTTACAGATTACAATAACGCTCCCCTGCTTTTGCGGCCACTGGATCAAGAAGCGATAACGCATGCCCTATCTATGATTATTGACATTGTCTATTGCAAACGTTATAATCCATTTATTGGTTTAGTAATTTACTAAATTACTAGTTTGCTAAATATAGTCTTTTCAGGAGATAGATAATGAAAATACCGACTACTTTAAAACACAAACCGGTTATCGTATCTGATAACTATGAGAATGTGGACGGCAGACTTGCTTATAACACGGATGCCAAGGGACTTTCGTTAGGATTGGCCCAGTGGAATGACCGGGGCAAGGTGGACATCTCCGCAAAAGTATGGAGACACACCGGAGAAAAATGGTCCCGGCAGTCCGAGGAGCTCCCCCTCCACCGTGTGCTTGATCTTGCCATTCTGGTTTGCAGCGCAAAACTTCATTTCAGGGAAGCTTACAGGCTTGAAAAGTTATATGATCCGGAGAAACCTGTTATAGACAGAGTAGGGTTACAGGGAAATGCCATGACCGTGGCTGTATGCACCGACAATGAAAAGATCGATGAGGATATTAAGCTGTTCAGCCAGGCTCTTAGTAACGACGATGAGCTTATTAGCGAACGCTTACATACTTTATCAAGAGTATTAAAGAAGATGGGATACTAATCTATAAGCTGAGGAATTATTGGACATCCGGCATCTACCGAAGCGTTTCAGTAATTCCTCAGCCTTTATATCTAACGAAGCAACCGGATTATCGGCAAGTTGGTCCAGGGACGGGATAAACACGTCTTGGGGTCAGGCCTTGAAAGTAACACTTTTTTGTTTTTCCACAGCCACTATTCTACTCGTAAGAGTAATGCAACTCCCAAAATGCCGCTATCTCTTTCTGTGTGTAGTGATAATTATGCCGTGCATTGCGCTTTCAGGAACGGTGTCCGGTTCTTTTCTCCTGCAATTTCTCCTCAGCCTCGCCTGTACCACGGCGCAAGGAGAGAATAACGTAGCCGGAGAGAACTATGCCGATGATATTTATACCGAAAAGCTCCAGCCCGCCCCATCCGCTTAAATTGTCT
>JAQVUQ010000446.1 GCA_028699365.1 bacterium
ATCGCCGTTAATCTGGACGATCTGGACTTGGTTCAATCCGCTGGGGAAGTAATGGAAAAGCTGGTAGTGAAAGAGCTGGAAGCGGGAGCGGGAGACGGGCGCAGCTATATGGTGCATATCACACCCTATAAGACGTTAGACAACTACATAGACGGCGTGGTGCTGACCTTCATAGATATCACCGATATCGTCAGCCTGAGAAGACATAAGGAGATCCTGCATGAAGCCCGGGAGTATGCCGAGGCCATAGTAGCCACCGTTCGGGAGCCGTTGCTGATCCTGGACGCGGACATGAAGGTGGTCTCGGCCAACAGGGCGTTTTATCATGCTTTCCGGGTGAGCCCGGAGGAAACCCAGGGCAGGTTGATTTACGATGTCGGCAATCATCAATGGGACATTCCCCGTTTGAAAGAATTGCTGGAGGGAATATTACCGGGGAAAAGGGTATTCGAGGATTTTCTGGTAGAGCATGACTTTCCGAAGATCGGCAAAAGGAGAATGCTGCTCAATGCGCGCCAGATATATCGGGAGGGGCAGGATGTACAGCTCATACTTCTGGCTGTCGAGGATATTACGGAACGCAAAGCCTCGTCCCGGGACCTGCAGGAGGGGGACTCTTGACTGGCAACGAAAACGTACCCAAAGGTAACGACAACCTGCGTCGGCTGGCCGAGGAACGCCTGCGAGGCGGGCGTTCGGATGAAGGCAGGGCTATGAGGGAGATGAGTGCGGAGGACCTGCTCTACGAACTGCAGGTTCACCAGGCCGAGCTGCAGGCGCAGAACGAGGAACTGGTCAGAGCTAAGGCTGATGTAGAGGAGGCGCTGCGGAAGTATACCGAACTCTACGATTTTGCTCCGGTCGGTTATTTCACTCTGGATGAAAGCATTGTCATCCGTGAAGTGAATCTTACCGGATCTGCCCTGCTGGGACGGGACAGGGAGAAGCTGACCGGCAGGCCGTTTCTTCTGTTTGTGGCCATGGAAGATCGCAATGCATTTCATGAGTTCTACCAAGGGCTTTTGCATAGCGATCACCGCCGGACATTTGAGGTGAAGTTGCAAGAGGAGGGGGAACCCCCAGTCCATGTGCGTATCGAAGGTATATCCAGACAATGGGCAGAGAAGAGGTCGTGTCTGGTGACCACAACGGATATCAGCCGGATTAAACTTCTGGAACAGGAACGGGTTGAGCATATCGCTCGGCTGGAGCGTGCCGATGAAGTCAAAACCCAGTTCATAGCCATGGCCTCCCACGAATTGAGGAACCCGCTATTTGTTGTCATAAGTGCCATCGACCTGATTCAGGCCGGGCGGCTGGGCGCTTTATCCGAAAAACAGCATCAGACCCTGGACGCTGCTCAGAAGAATGCGCATATGCTGCAGCGGATGGTGGAGGAGATGCTCGATCTCTCCAGCATGGGAAAGAATGATATATCGCTGAAAAGAGAGTTTGTGGATATTGCCGACATTATCTCGGACGCCGTGGCCTCTTTCCTGGATCGTTTCAGTGCCAAGGGGATTGATTTGAAAATGGACGTTGAGCCTGCTCTGCCGCTTCTATGCGCAGATCGCCAGCGCCTGATGCAGGTGCTGGATAACATTCTGGAGAACGCTCTCAAGTTCACTGAGCAGGGTGAAATAGTTATCAGAGCTACAAGACAGGACGGTATGATACGTTTGTCCGTCTCCGATACCGGTATCGGACTGGCTGCCCGCCACCTGGAGAATATCTTCGAGCCCTTTTTTCGGGTGGAACCCAGCGAAATGGGAACCGGACTGGGACTGCACATTGTCAAGCGTATTGTAAACAGTAGGGGTCAATCCTTTACTTTTAACATAAGACAGCTATAGTCTAAGATTAGTATACACGTCACGTCAGTAAGAAAAAGGGTTATTGTTTGCGACGGTTTCTGACAGGTTTTCCTGAGCCGGTTAGAACCGGGCCCAAAGTGGGGCATAAAGAACCGTGTCCCTGCGGCAGTGGAAAGAAATTCAAGCGATGTTGCGGCAGGTAAGGGGGGCATGTCATGAGATCTCAAATCAAGGAAACGGATTGGAAGCTCTTTCGCAAACTTCACGACATCACTTTGGAGCGGTTTTGCCAGATGACGTTGGCTGAAGTCAACCGGCTGACTGCCGATAACAGCCGGAGCCACCATGAGCGTTATGCGGCGGTGGATGATTTGCTTGAACAGCGGAGCAAAGAGATGGGCTTGCTGTTCCTCTTTCACAGCTCCAAGTCTTACATGCCGATGATGAAACCCTTGAGGCTGTTCAGGACTGGCATTACTGGGTGAAAAAAGAATATCGGTTTTGAAGAAATCCGAGTAGCGTATCGATATATTACGTCGTCGGATGCCGTTTCACAATGGAGAATACTCTTAAAGTATCCTCTTCCACCTGATACAAAACACCGTATTCCATCCCTTACTTACAGACCCAGTTCTGCTTTCACTTCTTCCCATGGTTTGCTCTTGCCTTGTTCAAATTCAGTCAGTCCGGCATGCACTTCTTTAGCCAGAAAACTTTTTTCCATCTCCTCGATATAGGTTACGTCCTCTATCGGGACCAGTACCGCCACGTCTTTGCCCCTACGGGTCAAAAAGATCCTTTCTCTACCGAAAGCTGCTCGATTCACCAGAGTTGAAAGCTGGTCTTTCGCTTCCGTAGTGCTGATATGCTTAGCATCAATCATATCGACAAGCTCCTTCCTTTACCAGAGACGGTATAAATTGTAAAGCCTGCTGTCTCTCTCTATCTCGATTATATATATTACCTTTTTTCCTGTCAACTCCATTTTCCCCAAAATGGAGTTTTTAAATCAGAGGGATATCTGTCTGGAAATGAATAAGCATGGCAAATCGGTGTGATGCCTCACTGAAAAATCTATTCGAAAAGGCTTGCATTTTCCTATTATACTCATTATAATGACTATAATAAGTAAGAACTTTTAAGGAATGAGATCTATCCATGGCACAGTTACTCTATCGCCAGGTATATGAAGAACTCAAGGAGCGTATCCGAT
>JAQVUQ010000447.1 GCA_028699365.1 bacterium
GGTCCTCCGAGGATACCGTTTGCCATGGGAGGCAAGGAATTTCCCAGTGATATACGGGTGGTGCAGCACGCATCTCCTCCCGGCAGCTTTGAAGTTCCCTGGCAGGAGTTTAACGGTTACTGGGAATGCGTCGATCAATGGGGCAACGTCTGGCGCAGGCTGGAGGGCTTTACCAAGGGTGAGGTATATAAAGGCGTGATTCAGGATGGTTGGGATCTGCTGGATACATATGAGTTTCCCCGTATGGATGAACCTCGCATATATGAAGCAATGCAAGGCGAATGCCAGGCATTCAAAGCGCAGGGGTACTATGTGCTGGGAATGACCGGATGGCCGTTTGGGGTGGCACGCTACATGCGTGGCATGGAGAACTTTTTGGCGGATACGGTGATAGAGAAGAATATGGTCATGCTCTTACTCGAGAAAGTTGCTGCGGTTCTGGAAAGAGAGATCATCTGTATGGCCGATAACGGTGTCGACGGCATTTTGACAGGCGAAGATTGGGGGACTCAGGACCGGCTGCTGGTCAGTCCGGCCTGTTGGAGAGAGATGTTCAAGCCGCATTTCATACGTCTTTGCAATGTCGCTCATGAGCGTGGGCTGACGGTGTGGTTCCATTCCTGCGGCTACATCAGGGACGTTCTGGAGGACTGGGTGGAAGCAGGCATAGACGTTTGCCAGTTCGATCAGCCCGAATTGCACGGTATAGATTACCTGTCTGAGAACTTTAGAGGCAGGATGAATTTCTGGTGCCCTGTGGATGTCCAGAGGACGCTGCAGACGAGAGATGCCGGAAAGATAGAAGCAGCAGCCAGGAATTACGTGGAAAAGCTGGGCTGCTACGGTGGGGGATTTATTGCCGGCTATTACCGGGGAAACGAGGCACTGGGGCTGGAGGCGCGCTGGCAGGAGGTTGCCGGGCGGGCGTTTATGAAATATGGCGATCCAGCGCCGATCAGATGCAGCAGATAATCTGCCGTAAAAATCGAAGGTGGCTGACAATGTTGTATACGGGGGGACCAATAGATGTATTTTAAGAAATTGTTGAAGCTTGCCGCAGTTACATCGATGCTTGGCGCAATCTGCCTGCTTGCCGCTTCCTGCAGTAAAGATATGGCTGGTGAGAAGGTAATAGAGCTTCAGTTTGTGAACTGGGAGAGTACTCCCGAGGGGATGAAATTCATAAACAGGCTTATAGGGGAATTCGAAAATGAGAATCCGGGAGTCATAATTAAAAACGTGGTCATGCCGGGGAGGTCGTATTCCGATGCGCTGCTTACCCGTTTTGCCGGCAATACCGCTCCGGATATCTTTGAAATCAATACCGAGTACATAAGCCCTTTTCTGGAGAAGGGGCTGCTCTTGAATCTCTCACCGTATCTTGCCGACAGTACACAGCTTAAAGAAGAGAATTTCTTCCAGGGAGGACTTGTCAACTTCCGTTATGACGGCAGGCGGATGCGACAGGGGGATATATACGGTTTTCCAAAAGACTTGACCTCAGCCGCTGTGATCTATAACAAAACGCTATTTGACAAACAGAAATTACCATATCCGCACAAGCGATGGACTGACAGGGATTATCTGGACGCGGCTCAAAAGCTTACCGTGCGCGACGCGTCAGGCAGAATCCTCCAAATAGGAATTGAAAGACCGCTCAATTCCCTGGATATGGTCCTCAATAAAGAGGGACGCATCTGGAGCGATGATTACAAAAAATGTCTACTGGACAGCAAAGAGGGTATATCAGCTTTTCAGTATGTTTATGATCTTCAGGAAGTGTACCGAGTGGCTTTGAAAAATACCGATTTGAGGCAAGGCGTTGCCGAGGGTTTTGGATTCAAGGCAGGCAAGGCGGGAATGTCTTTGGTCTACAGATATGAGATGCCGGATATGGTTAACGGCATAGGCGACAGGTTCGAGTGGGGGGTAGCGTCTTTGCCGCTGGTGAACGGCAGGCGATTGCAAGTTTTTCGCGGTCCTTCCGGATGGTGTATTTCCGGCAAGACCATGCATCCGAAGGAAGCATTCAAATTCATGGAGTTTCTGGCCGGCAAGAGAGGGCAAACGGAAACAGCCAGGCTCGGATGGAACATACCTGCGGATGAGAAGATTGCTGCCGGCACTATCTTTCTGGATAACCTGAACAGACCGGATACGCGGCAAATAAACGGTATCTTTACAGCCGGGCTGAATGATATGTATTGGGGGCTTGTCAATCCCTATATGCCAAGGCGTTTGGATGCAATAATTGCTGCCGAATGCGATCCGGGTATCTGCAAGCAGCGTAACGGAGGAAAGATAGACAAACAGGTCAGGAACATGGCCGGAATAGTAAACAAGCTTATTGCCGGGAATAGTAAGCTGTGATGATTATGATGAAAGTAACCGTCGGATAACACTTTAATAATGGAGGCGAATCAATGATTGACCGGTTGATGAAACATCGCACAATGGCAGGGATTTTGTTGCTGATATCTCTCTGCTTTGCGTCAGCACCAAGAGTCGCTGCTGAAGAAACACTATACTTGTCGTTCGATAAGGTCCGCAGAACACCTTTACAACTTCAAATTCTTCCGGATAAAGGCTTCAACGGCTGTCGGGTAGACATAACGGATTCCGCCAAGCTATCCAGAGGAATCAGCGGTTTCGGCGTTCTTATGGATAATCCTGCCGACTGTCTGGTGATAGATGGCAGTAAGCTGGTGTCTGGGCGGCAGGGCTCCGTATCCTTCTGGTTCAGGCCTCTGTGGAGCGGTGAAGATGATGCCAGGAAGAAGACCATTGCTACGGTGGTATTTGAAACGGGGAGAGTCCAATTGCGCGGTAACACGCTCACCCTTGCGTCTCTCGGTGCTGACGGAGTGTGGGATCGCAAGACAGCATCCGCTGCTGACGATATGAAGTCATGGTTACCCGGGAGTTGGCATCATATCGTTATGAGTTGGAACGGCGTTGAAGGTAAGAGGTATCTCTTTGTCGATGGTAAGGGGGGCAATGAAGCGCCATT
>JAQVUQ010000448.1 GCA_028699365.1 bacterium
GCCTGGGAGCCACTCTTGACGAAGCGACGGTTTTTCCCAATTTAATGGCCATAGCAACTACGGGTGATCTGTCTCTGGCTGAAGATATAGCTGAAGCCACCGCTCTGGAGTGTGCCGCTATAGGCCTGTCCTGGTCTTTCTGTCCGGTTGTCGATGTCAATACTTATGAATTCAATCCTTCGACCAATATAAGATCGTACGGCACTGACCCCGAAAGTGTCGCCGTGTTTGCCGAAGCACACATCAGAGCATACCGTGCAAACAATCTTATTTCAACGGCTAAACATTTCCCGGGCCAGGGACACTCTATGATGAACTCGCATTATTCCATGGAGAGGATCGAGCGCACGGAAGAAGAGATGGACAAGTGCGAGTTGCTCCCTTTTAGAAGAGCGATAGCCGCAGGCGTAGAAACAATTATGACCAATCACGCCGTTTATCCCGCCCTTAACAGTGAAGCGCCTGCTACACTTTCCAGGGCAGTCATCAGCGGGTTGCTCAGAGAAAAAATGGGGTTTAAGGGGATAGTCATTACCGATTGCCTGGAGATGAAATCCATAAAGGATAATTATTCTATAGAGGATTCAGTGATAAGATCTCTCCAGGCAGGTTGTGATATCGTTTTGACCGAGAACGATATGGAGAGATCCCTGTTTGCAGTTGTGAACGGGGTAAAAAGAGGCGCTATAACAGAGGCGATGCTCGACGAGCGAATTACGAAGATACTTGATTTGAAAGAACGATACGGTCTTTTCAGTCCCCTGCCCAAGCCGAAGTTCTCATTGCAGTCGCATAAGATGCTGGCTAAAGAGACGACCCGTAAGAGCATAAAAGTAAAGCAAAACATACCAGGCATTTTACCAATCAACTCAGATAACGACAAACCGGTTTTGCTTGTCTGTCTCGAGAAAACGGCATGTATGGATATAGGCGTACACTCCAAAGAGAAAGATTTACCTTATTTCTTAAAAAAGGTTAACCTTCTTGCCATCGAAAAAAGCATCCCTCTGAAAATCACGGAGTCTTTATATGAAGAGTTGGAAAGTCTGGCGCAATCTTGCTCAACTATAATTTTCGATGCATCGTTTCGGTTATCCTCAGGCCAGTTGGGCATTTTAAGCAATGACCTGGTCGAATTATTGAAAAGATTGCAAAATGCCAACCGCAATCTGATTGTACTGGCGGTTAATCCGTTTATAGAATCACAGATACGGTTTGCCAACGCAGTGGTCTTCACTTACAGCAGGAGCAGCGATGCTCTTGAGATGTTCGCGGAGATAATAACCGGCAACAGAAATCCGACCGTATCGGATTGGAGCAGACATGAGCTTTTACAGCAATCGTCTTAAAGATTGGGAAAATCCGGCACTCTTGCAGATCAACCGGGAAGAACCCAGGGTTACGGCTATACCTTACCATGACCGGAATACGGCACTTCAGGGAGAGCGCCATGCTTCCGCCTGGTTCCGCCTGCTTAACGGTCCCTGGCATTTTCTATACCTTGATTGTCCTGAAGATGCGCCGCAGGGATTTGCTCTGCCGGAATACGATGACACCTCCTGGGATGAGATAACCGTTCCCGGAAACTGGCAGATGCAGGGCTACGGGCGTCCCAATTACACCAACACCGTTTATCCCATACCGTTGGACCCACCGTATGTGCCTAATGATAATCCTACCGGTCTCTACCGGCGGGTCTTTACGCTGCCTCAAAGCTGGAAAGAGAGAGAAGTCTTTATAAACTTTGAGGGTGTAAACTCCGCTTTTTACCTGTATGTCAACGGCAACGGAGCAGGTTACAGCCAGGGCAGCCGTATGCCTTCCGAGTTCGATATAACCTCCTTTCTTAAAGACGGAGAGAATACCCTGACCATCCAAGTGATGCAATGGTCCGACGGTTATTACCTGGAAGACCAGGATATGTGGCGTCTCAGCGGCATCTTTCGCGATGTCTACCTGGTGGCTGCGGACAGACTGCGATTGCGTGATACACGCCTGACAGCGATACCGCATGAAAGCAGCCGTGACGGCAGCCTGGAGATATCTGCGGCCGTCAGAAATTACGGTGATGTTGCCGGCAGCGTTCACCTAAAGTTGCAACTGCTGTCGCCGGATGAGGTGAATATATTTAGTCGCAGCCTTGCTTCAGGCCATATAGAACCTGGCCGGGAAACCGTCGTTTTTGAGAAATACATACTGGAGAAGCCGCAGCTCTGGACGGCTGAAACTCCTAATCTCTATACACTGCTGGTAACCGTAACAGATGCGGCAGGATCCGTCCTGGAGATACAACGCCACCGCACAGGCTTTCGCCGGGTAGAGATCAATGCACAGGGAGTATTTACGATCAACGGTGTACCGGTAAAGCTTAAAGGTGTCAACAGGCATGAGTTTCATCCTGATCTTGGGCAGGCGGTACCCTTTGAGCACATGGTGCAGGATATCGTCCTGATGAAGCAGCACAACATCAATACCGTCAGGACATCCCACTATCCCAACGATCCCCGCTGGCTGGATCTGTGCGACGAGTATGGCCTTTACGTCATAGATGAGGCCGACCTGGAGACGCACGGCTTTGACTACACTGAGCGAGATCAACCCTCTTTTGATGAGGACTGGAAAAGGGCTTATATAGACAGAGCCAAGCGCATGGTGGAGAGAGACAGGAATCACCCCAGCGTTATTATCTGGTCATTAGGCAACGAAGCTGCCAACGGCTGCAACCATAAAGCTATGGCCGAGTGGATCAGGGCAGCGGACCCTACCCGGCTTATTCATTATGAGCGCGCCAGCACCTCTCTATTTTTAGGGCTTAGCATGATCGACGAAGAGACGGCGGAGGCGTTGAACCGGGACGACGACTACGTGGATCTGAACAGCGCCATGTATATGCCCGTGGAATATGTAGTCGCCGAAGGCAGTAAAGAAAAGGGCAAGCCTCTTTTTCTCTGCGAATACGCTCACGCCATGGGTAACGGGCCTGCTCTGCTCACGGAATACT
>JAQVUQ010000449.1 GCA_028699365.1 bacterium
GGTTCTGTGAATACATCGGTTTCAGGACCGCCCCTAAAGCCCAGATTATATGGAACCTTTAGCGCCTGGAATATCACCTTTTCCTTGTCTTCCGGTGTCCATAGCGGAGCCCCTCCGGATGCCGGGGCAATATACCCGCCCTCCGGGGAATAAACCTCCGGGCCGTTGTCCACCGTTATCGGGTTTGCCGCTCTGTATTTCAGGGAAGGGTCAGACATTTCAGGATCGAACCCCACATCAGGCAGTTGTATTTTCGGCATAATTGCTTTGGCCTCGGCAGGAGTACCCCCAGTTAATAGCCCTCCTGTGAAGTCCCATGTGTTATTAGATGATATGTTTTCTTCTTCTTCACTTAATAGCCCGCCTGTGAAATCCCATGCCATCTAATCACCGCCTTTACCAAAACTTATACCAGGGCTTCTCCGCTGCCTGTTGTGCTGCGTCCCGTTCTGTAAGCCCTTCATTCGCACTTGCCCAGTAAGTGTCTCTGTCTACTCCGTAAACTGCCTTATATGAATCATCTAATAGCAAAGCAGGGTCAATGCCTGCCGAAGATAAGTATCCGCTTTGTTTGTTCACCTGATTTTCAATTACCTGTATCGGATCAAGCGATCCATATCTATTGGCATATTCCTCTGATCCTTGTATTTGCATTAATGTATTAAGCGAAGACATGACACCATTAAGAGCACTCCCGTAATTAGCCCTTTCCCGTTCAGTCTGTGTCCCGGCGCTGGAACCGCCACCGCTAGAACCGGAACTGTAGGGGGCATTAGCGCTTCTTTGTGTGTTGGCAAGAGTCGCTTCTGCCTGAGCCCTGGCCAGTGGCATATACCAGTCCTGATTCTCAATGGCATTAGCAGCTGCCGCTTCTTCTGACTGCCTCTTATATGTCGGCATCCCGGCAGAAGTCATATTAGACAAGCTGCTGACAGACTCCACGTTCTGCCCGGGCTGTATCCACCCCGTACCGGATGCCAGTGCAAGGGCTGCCTGGTGAGCCGCTTCTGCGCCAGCCATGTTGCCCCTGGCCTTTTCTGCCGTATAAATTTCTCCATACCTTCTGATCTGCGGGGTAATATCGCTGTCTGACATCGGCGCTATTTCACCCATGTCAGCGTACTGGTTTTCAAGCCGGCGCCGGGTCTCCAATTCTGCATTGGTCTTAAATGTGCGGTCAGCATTGTACTGGTTTCTGGCTTCACCGAACAAGGTCATTTGATTCTTATACTCATCCA
Source organism: bacterium (assembly GCA_028699365.1). Lineage (GTDB taxonomy): Bacteria > UBP13 > UBA5359 > UBA5359 > UBA5359 > UBA5359. The sequence continues at coordinate 1,239 of JAQVUQ010000449.1, forward strand.
TGCGCTGGTCGGCAAGGAATTGCTGTTCCTGGTCGTGTAGCTGTTTCGACTTAATTCCCTTTTCCCACTCAAAACCGCCCGGTCCATCTGCATGACTGTTAAATGATTTCTGCTTATATGCCTTGTATTCCGGGGCTATCGGCATAGCCGAATCAGCCACACCCAGAGAAGGGACTAATGATGCTTTCGGTTTGATGTTGGCCAGTAGGGTATTCATTTTATCGTAATCAATCGCCATATTAGTACCCCACCTCCTTCAGGTATTCCATAGCATACCGTTTTTCTTCGGCAGTAAGTCCGGTAGTATCAATGCCGGCAGATGCTAATTTTGAGTTGGTTTCTGTATCTTCCCAGATACTCAGTCCTTGCGCTTGCCGGGGGATCAGATCCTTTGCTGAGACAACAGCCTGGCCGCTTGACTGGTCGTACCAGCTCGGCAGCCCGCCGAAGTCTCCCTGAGTCCCGGCCATTGCCATTTCAGTAGCCTGCGCTTCGTCAAGTCCCTGGTCCCGGCTGTAAGCAAACTCTGCTGCGTGTCCGGTCAACCCGAAGGGGTTAAGGAGCTGCTTGCCTTTAGTGGCAGCCGTTATATCCTGGTCTCCATACCCGAGCGCCCTGGCTGCGTCAGTGAATCCACCTTTGTAGAAGTTGGGATCATATGACCCATTGCCTTTAGTGGACGTGTCTATGCTCAACATAGTTGGAGTCAGCTTGAAGTCTGGCCCCAGGCTTTTCAGTTCCCCAGATGCAAGCTGGAGGGCAGAATCATTGTCGGCGCCAATCCGCATAGCGTTCTGCCAGGTGGGAACGTCGATGTTCTTAAAGGTGCCGCTGATATCACCATATCCAAGAGAGTTGGCAACGTCCATTCCCTGCTGCGCCATTTTATTGCCGTAGATGCCGCCCCCTCTGTGGGATGACAATGATTCCGTCTTCCCGGTAATGGGGTTCTGGGCTGAGGTGGGCGTATAATCTCCAATATCGACGTTACCATTGCGATAATCACGGGCTCCGAAGCTGCCGCTAAAGCCAGGGGAATCCATCAGGCTTTTTTGTGCATCGTAGTCAGCCTGGGATATCTTGATCCTGCCATTTCCTGTATAGGATGGGCTGCTGTAGCTGCCGGAGCTGTCTTTCTTATCGGAGTCGGACGATTTGCCGGAACTGCTTTTCTTCTCGCTGCCATCGTTATTTCTTGTGGCCGCTTTAATAACCTTGCCGCCGCTTCTGACTTCGCCGCTTTGCATATTTATGGTTTTCATTAGCACACCACCTTAATACATGCTTTTCATCAACTGGGAAACCCAATCAGGCATAGTATATTTATCAGTCCCGGATGAGTAGGTATCCCAGATATTAGCCGCCATATTGTTCTGCGCATTTGTCTTGGCAAGAGTATCCTGCCCATTATATTGGCCTGTTACTCCGGCCACATTCAATGCGTTGTTGAGAGCTATCTGCTGGGCATCAACAGTATCCTGCCCGTTGTACTTCCCGGTCACGCCAGCGGTCTGGATCCCCTGGTTGAATGCGTCTGTGGCCTGTTGTGCTGCGAAGGTCTTGTCAAACTGGCTGCCCTGTAAAGCCAGCCTGGCTTCGTCCAGCGTCATCCCCTGCTGTTGCAGGGCCAGTGTTGCCTGCTGGTATGCGGTATCGTTGGCTAATGCTGCGTTTTTGTATGCCAGCTCGTCGGCAGCGTTCTGTTCGGTCATCGCCATCTGTGCATAAGGCAGCGCCCTGGTCTGCGCATCCATCATTGCC
>JAQVUQ010000450.1 GCA_028699365.1 bacterium
GTCTATCTGGAGGCGTTTGAGATTCGCCACCGTTAGAATGGTTGGGGTAGTAAACCCGGCGGTTATAGTTTCCCCTCCCTCGGCATCGATGGTCAGAACCGTGCCGCCTATCGGCGAATATATGCGTGATTTAGCCACATTGGTATTCTGGCGCTGATATTCCGCTTCGGCCTGGCGCAAGGCAGCGGCCGCAGCGTCCACCTGCGTAAGAGCTGTGCGATATCGCGTGGACGCGGTTTCCGCATCTACACGGCTGACCGCTCCCTGTCGGTAAAGCATTTCCGTGCGGGCGGCGTCGCGCCGGGCCTGCTCTGCCAGAGCCTGTGTCTCAGCCAGGCGACCGGCCGCAGCATCGACAGATGCGCCGGCCTGCAACAGCAGGGAAGCCTGCTCCGGAACATCCATCTCCGCCAACAGTTGCCCCGGTCTGACCGTACTGCCTACATCGACATAAAGCTTCTTCAGCTTGCCGCTCACCTCGGCACCCACGTTCACCATGGCGCCGGTCTGCAAAGTGACGGAACCGGTGGCGGATACGTTTTGCACTATATCCTGGCGCGTTGCTGATACCAGCACGGTATCGTCCTTCCGCGACCTGGAAATCAGAATGGCGATAACCGCCAGCAACATCAGGACAGCCAGGGTAATGAGAAGAACAACCCTGCTTTTCCTGCGTGGACGAACGTTGGCATCTGATGGACTCACTGCCGACACCCTTTCTCTTGGCCGGCGATTAATTCATACTGAAACGCTCGCGCCGGCGAAAACAAAAATCATATACGAACAACATCGCATATGCATATATGATACCATTTCACAGGGAAGGAGTCATCATTACCCCTCTTGAGTAGATTTTTATTTGAGGCATCACGCAGCCACTAATGTGCTACAAAAAATAAATGCCATATTTCGGATCAGACAATATACCAATCCTCAACATGGCGAGATAACATTCAGCACGAGCATTGGGGTTGCTACGGCAATGGAACGTGAAAATCCGCTTGATAGCGCACCACATCGGAAATTCTTATTTCATCGATTACCGCCTGAGCCGGAAGATCGCTGTATGTCGCCAGAGAGCCTATCGCCATAGGACGGGCTGTTGGGCCGAACAACGGCAAACCTCCTGCAGCATGTCGATCAGCAGATCTCTTGCCGTCAATGTACACAGCACGCATATTGTTGTTCCATACCACTGCGATATGATGCCATGTATCCCGGTTGAACCCGGTGTCGCCGGCTATAAGGAAGAGGTTTTCGTTTGTATTTCGGGCTGTCATCTCCTGAAAGACAACATCTGTTGCACCTGTCTCCTTGTTCTTACGCAGGTACAGAGCTATCTGCCGGTTACCGGGTGAGATAGCGATATGAAAAAGCATATACCGGTTGTATGAATCACCATCCTTATCATCCAGCGGATCGGTATACATCAAAGGGCTTGATTCGCTGAAGGACGGTTTGACCCACATTTCAAGCGTGCCCATGTTTACATCAAAGTTTTTCTGGTGATCATAGCGAAGCATGCGAAAAAAGGGGGAAGAAAAGAGATTCTCCTGCCTTATAAGCCCCTTCACGGCAAGGACACCCCTTCCGAAACGACCTTCCGTCAAAGCCATATTACCGGTCGATAAGGGGATACCCATGGCATAATCCGCATCAAGACCATCGTTGTAATGCGCCAGAAAGAGTGTATGCGCATCAACTGCAAACTCTTTCCCGGGCAGAGTAAATCCCCCGGCGCAAGCAGATGAAAGGCTCAAAGGCATCAACAGCAGAGCAAGCAATGCATATCGTATGTGCTTATTCCTTTTCACGCAGAACTCCCCCCATCAGGCCGGCCTTCTCAAAATGCTCACGATCCTCACCTTTGAAAATATTCGGCATGGAGCCTGTCCATGTGTATTTATGGTCAAGTAAACGCATAAATTCATTTGTAAGATTTAATGCGTCTGACGGACTGTCACCTGTAAGAAGGATAACATTTGAAGCTTCAATTAACGATATGCCTCTCTTTAAGACTGCACCGCCCGCAGCACTAACCTGCCTTGCGACACCGGAGCCGGTGCCGATATTACCGATAACCACCAGATCGCGGCAATCGCGGACCTCGCCGGCCCGCACAATGGGAATGCTTATGCTAACGGTTGCTTTTGCCGCTCCCTTACGCACCGCCTTCAGATACTCTTCGTCCTGACAGGCATAATAGTAATTAAAGTATTCGCGTATACGTTCTGCTGCCAGCATCTCCTTGCTGTCGGCATTATCATTGACGACTATTTTACAAGCAGGCTTGCCGTCACGAACAAAAGTGAAGGCCAGCAACGCATCTTCAGGGCTATGGAATATGCCGGACCGGTAGCGCACTTCTATAGAGTTTTTTCCAGGCTCCAGCTTGACCTTGAATTTTATCCCGTTTGTTTCCATTACACTATAGGCTATATCACGCATGTTCAACTTTACATCTGTTACCTGGCTTGAAGCCGGTAAGCGGCAAACCATTTCCGTGGAAACAGCTTCTTTAAGATTTATCGAAGCCGTGAGAATACCGCCTTCAATTCCACCGGACTGTGCTACCTCGGCTGTTATTCCCGAATCTGCCCGGATACCGAATAAAGCCTTAAGGATCAGAGCCTCCCGTGATTCGGCGGTTGCCTTTACACGAGTTATCCTGTCCTTCACACTGTTGCTGCAGGCCCTTCCGTCATAGTCGGCAAACAGGAGTACGTAATCACCCAGGTAATCGTTGTCCACGGCGAATTCGACGACTTTATCTTTGAAACTGCCGTTACCGGCAACCAGATAGGTCCCTATTCCACTGCCGTAACGAGAAAGCCATAGATCCGAACTATGTTCAAGTGCCTTGAATGCAGGCAACGGTTCCCATCCGGTCAATACCATCTCTACTAATCTGGGAAGCTCTCGGCGCAGTTTTTCAACACCATGCGTCAGATTACCGCCGGGTATTATTCCCACCTTGAAATACGAGAGCAGATTGC
>JAQVUQ010000451.1 GCA_028699365.1 bacterium
TTCGCCAACATCAGAAAAAGTTGGTAGATATTTTCATCGAGGCGCAGGGTAACGGTCTTAGACATGTCTTCACCTCCTGACACTATTAGACACTATTATATTACAATCGAATTCAAATGACGTCAATTTTTTGATACTGCAGCCATCTTCCGGTCTCCCACTGAACTTGATTAATCTCTTTCCATAAGCTATCATACAACACAATCGATAACTAACATAAAGGAAATTTATGAATATACTCAGCAACGTTCGTAGATACCGATATCCTATGATGCTGCTAATATGGATGCTTTTCATCTTCATCCTTTCTACCGATGCAGGCTCTGAGACGCATACCATGGGCTGGACATCCCGGCTGATCAGGTATCTATTTCCGGATATCGGGGCAGACGGCTTGAAGCTGGCTTCCAAGATCATTCGCAAAGCCGCGCATGTGACGGAGTATGCCATTATGGCCTTTCTGCTGGCCGGCTCTTTGCGCTCGTTGTTTGCCGTCTACGGCAGGCGGCTGGCGCTGTGGACCATTGCATTCTGCGCCGTCTTTGCCGGATTTGATGAGCTTCATCAGAGCTTTGTAGGCACCAGAACGCCTTTGCCCAGTGATGCTATGATCGATACTTCTGGCGCGGCGCTGGGTGTTTTAATATTCTTTCTATTCAACCGGATGAGGCAAAGCAGCATAACGAAAAACGTTATATGCGATTAAGGACAGTACGCAGATAACAAATCAATAATGCAGCAATAAAGGAGCCCATGAGCGGGCTCTTTTTTAACAGGATGCATTAATCCGGCAAGAATATTGTATGCTATTACTCCCGGCAGTTGCCATAAAAAGCGAAAACGGCTATTATGCATTTATAGCAGGCTATCGCGGAAATTATCGGAGGGTGCATATGAAAAAAGCATTGATAACCGGTATTACAGGTCAGGACGGCTCGTATCTGGCGGAATTGCTGCTGGATAAGGGCTATGAAGTCCATGGTATCATCAGGCGTGTATCGCTGCTTAATACGGCACGCATAGATCACCTTCATAAAGACCTGCATGGACAGGTGGATAAGATAGCGTTGCACTATGGTGATCTGAGCGATTCCACCGGGCTGCGGCGCATATTGGAGAAGGTCGAGCCGGACGAGATTTATAACCTGGGAGCGCAGTCTCATGTCCGCATCTCGTTTGAGCAGGCGGAGTATACGGCGGATGTGGCCGGGCTGGGTGCTTTGCGCCTGCTGGAGGCTATCAGGGATTATCAGGAGCGCACCAGCCATGAAGTCAGGTTCTATCAGGCCGGCAGCTCGGAGATGTTTGGGTCCGCCAGGCCGCCGCAATCTCTGGCTACTCCGTTTCATCCCCGCAGCCCCTACGCCGTGGCCAAGGCTTACGCTTTCTGGCAGACGGTGAATCATCGTGAGGCATACGGACTTTACGCGGCCAACGGCGTCCTTTTCAATCACGAATCTCCGCGGAGAGGCGAGACCTTCGTCACCAGAAAGATTACCCGTGCCGCCGGACGCATAAAAATGGGTTTGCAGGACAAACTCTATCTGGGTAACCTGGAAGCCAGACGTGACTGGGGGCATGCGCGGGATTACGTGGAAGCCATGTATCTGATGCTGCAGCAGGATGCTCCGGGCGATTATCTGGTGGCTACGGGTGAGGCCCATACGGTGCGTGAATTTGCCGAGCAGGCTTTTGGATTGCTTAATCTGGATTACAACGATTACGTTGAAGTCGATCCACGCTACTTCCGGCCGGCGGAGGTAGATTATTTGCAGGGCGATGCGGCCCAAACCTATGCGCAGCTCAATTGGCACCCCAGAACCGGCTTTATGCAACTTGTCAAAGAGATGGTGGAATCAGATCTGGAACTGGCCCGCCAGGAGCGCACTCTCAAAGATGCGGGGCATGAATTGGTGAGGATGTAGGGACTGGGGACCGTTTGCAGGTTAGGAGCCAGGAGTCAGGAGTTTAAGCTGGTTACCGGGGCTTGGGAAGACAGAAGACAGAAGTTAGAAGACAGAAACTCGGACCGGGCTTTCATGGGAATCCCGAAACCAACAACCAACAACCAACAACTAACAACCGCGCCCCGTAGGGGCGCCCAGAGGGGGGAGGACATATCAATAGAAAAGAGATGATAAAAGTGCTGTCTGTCAGAGCGCCTATGCGTGTGGACCTGGCCGGAGCCTGGACGGATGTACCGCCTTTTGCTTTTCGTGAAAGAGGAGCAGTGCTTAACCTGTCTATAGACAGTTACGTTTTTGGTAAACGTGAGGAATACGACAAGCTGCTCAACAACTACGTCAGCGGCCCGTCCGGTAAGCATCGGATGAGTTCCAACGGTATCAATATCTCTTATTGGACGGATCTTCCCACCGGCACCGGCCTCGGCTCTTCCGGTGCTCTCAACGTGGTCCTGGCCAAGCTGGTCAATCCCAGGCTGAACAAGGTGGAACTGGCGGAGAAGGCCATCGAGCTGGCCCGTGTCTGGGGTGTCCAGGGCGGCAAGCAGGATGAGTATGCCGCCGCAATGGGAGGCGGTAACCTTCTCTTCTTCCGGGAGGATGAGACGGAGACCGTTCCGGTCGATATCTCCTGGCTGGATCAGCATCTAGTGATTTGCTATACCCAGAGCACCCGCGAGGGCGGCAAAATCCACGAGCGGGTATGGTCCGGAATAGAGGATGGTCGTCTTATGGGGCTTATGAAAGAGCTGGCCCAGGTGCCGGAGGTTATGCTGGAGAGAATCCAGGCCCGTGATCTGAACGGTGTCGGCACTCTGATGAGGGCTAACTGGGAGATCCAGAAGCGGCTTGACGATTACGTTACCAATGATGTAATAGAAAATCTTTTTAATATTGCTTACAATAACGGAGCCTGCGGCGGCAAAGCCTGCGGAGCCGGCGGCGGCGGGTGCATCGTCTTTCTGACTGAAGACAGGCTCCGCCTGATGGATGCCCTGCACGGACATGCACCTGTTATAGATTGCAAGGC
>JAQVUQ010000042.1 GCA_028699365.1 bacterium
CTAACAATAGTAGTAGGGATTACCTTGGCGCTGTGTGTCAGCACAGTGCGGGCCGAGGTAATGACGGAACCGTATGAATACTCTCAGGATTTCGAGAATACCGATCCGGTAAGCTTCTGGACGAGTAATGGTACATATAAAGAGAATTCGAAAAAACTGACCGGTGAGAGGGCATATGCCGGCGCAAAATCGCTTGAGTTGGATGTTACATTCGGTACTGCAACCTATGTGTATTATGCCATACCGATGAACGTTCCGGTTGAAGGCAGCCTGAGCTTTTCGGGACGCATACAGGTGAGAGCGGAAAATCCGAAATTGCAAGCTGGATTGGGAGTTAACGTTTCCTATCTTCCTACCTTTCGCAGTGGCTGTGCACCCCTTGCTACCTATGGCCCGAAGGCGGATGTATGGCAAGTTGTGGAAGGGGATGTAGCAGCTTGGAGCAACAAGCAGAAGGCCGGTGGGGTAGGCCCTTGCTGGGAAGTGACGGAAGCTAATGTCGGGAGTTGCATGAGCAGAATAGGATTGTTCCTTTACGGTGCTCCAGGCGAGAGAATAGTAGTTAATGTCGATGATGTCAGATTAAAAGGAAAAGTGCCCACACTAACCGATTTTCAAAAAGATTTGAGTAGCCGGTGGGCACCGGCAAAAGCCAAGATCGATGCCAAAGTAGCTGCCTGGAACGCAAGCCTGACACAAGCTGAGGCACGAATCGGATCTCTTGCAGACGGAGATGAAAAGACAAAGTCGCTGCACCAGATTGCCTCTCTTCGGAAAAGCATAGATGCGATAGCAAAGAGAGGTTATATATTAAAAGCTGAAGTATCCGATATGGATAAGCAGATCAATCAGTTGTTGGCTACTTCACCGGCTGCTTCAGGTAATTGAAACAACCGTAATTGGATCGCCGGTTTCGCACATAATCGAGGTGGAGGAGAATGAATCATGCATGTAGGTAGAGAGACGTTAGTTTCGGTATGCTTATCAGCATTGTTAATATGCTCTATAGCTGTCCAAGCTGCCGGAAATACTGTATCACCGGCAAATGCGAGCGAACAGAAAGCATCCCGGATGGTTTTTAACGAAGATTTCGATAAGTCGTCTTTGGTATCACCCCGTTTTTGGGCAAGCAACTGCAAAGATGTGAAAATAAACGCCATGGAAGTAAGCTCGGAGTATGCTTACAGTGGCAGGAATTCTTTTAAGATCGATTTAACGCTTAACGGGGGACACTATTATTACTTATCGATACCTGTCGTGATACCATTCCAATCCCCTCTGGATGGTCGATCTGCCAATCTGAAATTCAGCGGCAGAATTCTGGTGAAGCAGGCAGACGGCTTGAGTATCAACGGAAAAGGAATACAGCTTGGATACGGCTGGAGCAATCCGGAAATTGGTGCCTCAGGTTGCGTGTCCATGGGAAGGAAGGCAAAGACAGAGGGCGATTGGGTGCAGTGGGAAGCGGAAGCCGGACATATGTCCGGTATGTCGGATACCGCTTATATGCAACATCTGGCTGTATATATCGTACATAAGTTCGAAAATACTCATATAGTTATTTATCTTGATGACTTCCAGGTGTCCGGGGATTTACCGGCTGATTATGCAGTTACCTATGACAGATATCTTAAAAACAAGCAAAGAGAATGGTACGGTTCGGCGAAAGATTATTACAGCTGTGTTGGCGGTAAAGTGGATAATATTCCGGCCGCCGATGCTAACCTGAAGGAATGGCACCTGGAGCAATACCGTCTGCTTAAGGAATACGCTGCAAAGACAATGGCAGAGTTAAAGAACCTTTGCTCAGGTCTCACGGAAGGGAGTATGACTGTTAGTAAACTGAACGAAATTCGTAACAAGGCAAGGTATGCAGAGTTTGCCGTTGATAGCTGTTACGCTCTGGCCGGGAGCGGTGGATTTTATAAAAGGGTTCCCTACCTGATTTATAAAGTGCAACCGACGCAAAACGATCGCCTTTTGCCGCAGTCATTTCCCATACCGGGGGTAGTGTGCCGTAATCTGGAGATAGCCGCCTGCCCGGGCGAATACGAGCCCGCCAGTTTTGCCGTTCACACACCGGTTGCATTGGAAAAGCTTAGTGTGAAGGTTTCCGATTTGTATGCGGGAAAAACCAAACTCTCCGCCTCCTGTCTGGATGTAAGGGTGGTGAAGGTCTGGTGGCAGGCAGGTACTGCGTATACTCAAATTGACCAGCCGACGCTGGCCCCGGAATTGCTGCTGCGAGACGATGATTTTGTAAGCGTGGATTATATTGATACGGCAAAACACGCCAATGTTTTGAAAAATCCTGCGGCGCCTGTAGATGCTGAGTATTTCAGACCGGTCAGTATCCCCGGGAATACGGCCAAACAGTTCTGGCTGACAGCTCACATTCCTGAGGCTACCAGAGCTGGGAAATATTCGGGATTTGTTACAATTCAGGGTCAAAACTTACCAGCTTTGCAATTACCGATTACGGTTCAGGTTTATCCCTTTAAACTGGAAGAGACTAACAAGGAATACATGGCCTATTACACAGGATCTTTGACATCAGCTTCCCAGAGGAGTATCGGCTATAAGGAAGAGGTTGATACATACGCCAAGCAGATGCGGAGCCTGGTACAGCATGGAATTAATGTGGCCACTCTCTACTGCAAAATAGCATCTACGGACAAGGATGGCCGGCTTGATCTTTCCCGGCTGAAGAAGGAACTGATAGTAAGAAGAGAAGCCGGTATGAAAGATGTGCCTATACCGTGTATAGGCATTCCGATAGATTTCATGGAAGCCGAGCCGGCTGATGAAAAAGTAAAGATGGAGAGGATACGATATATAAAGGATATCGTAGGGCAGCTAAATGCTTTCTGCGACGAGAACGGCTTCCCGCGGCTGGCGTTTTATGGGGTGGATGAGGCGTTTCTCCGGTATGATGCAGAGTGGATGCGCAAAAGAATCTGGGTGCTGCGCGCGATTCTTGAGGCAGGCGGCATGACATATTGTGCCGAACCACCGGCATACTTCCCCGTGGCGGGAGATTATTACAGTCGGATAGTGCTGGCTATACATGGTGGATCGGTAGGAAAAGAGTTAATCGATGAGATACATAAACGGGGTTTCAAAGCTTTGGAATACGGCCGCCCTCAAGGATGCGCGGAAGAGCCGGAGACGTTCAGGAGAGGCTACGGGGTATTGATTTGGAAGGATAACCTGGACGGTGCGACTCACTGGGCCTGGCAGGAGGGGCTATACAGGGATTTTAGAGCTTATGACGATGACGGCCCCGGCAACAACAGGAAATTCACCATGGCTTATCCAACCAGCGACGGGGTGATAGATACCATTCAGTATGAGGGCATGCGCGAAGGTATAGACGATATGAGATATATCGCCACGCTTTTGAAAGCAATAGATTCGGCAAGGAAAGATACCGGGAAAGCATCCCTTGCGGCAGATGCGGAGAAGTTCCTTAACAGCGTGGATGTGGCTCGTTGTGATCTGGATGACATGCGCACGCAGATAACTCAATGGATCATCAGGCTTACGCAGCCAAAGAAAGAGAACCGTTAGCGATTGCCTGGATTGCAAGCTGGAATATCCGGCGTCGTCATAGAGTAACGAAATACCGCTTAATCTGTTTGATTGGAGAGAGAGATGGTAAAGGTAAACATATTGGGCTCAGCTTCGGGAGTTCCTACAAAAAAAAGATCTTGCAGTTCTACAGCCGTTTTGTCTGCTGAATCAGCATATCTCCTTGATGCCGGTGAACCATGCAGTAGGCTGCTGGTGAAAGAAGATATACCTTATAACTGTATTAAAGCCGTTTTCATATCGCATATGGATCCGGATCATTTCAGCGGAATATTCATGCTTGTTAAATTAATGGCATTAACGGGGAGAAAGGGGCCTTTGAAGATATATGTGCCCGAAGAAGCTGTGGTCAAGCTTAAGGAGTTTTTCAGAACGGTTTATCTTTTCGAGGAGATACTGAGTTTTGACTATGATGTATTCCCAATAAAAGAGGGTGTATTTTACCATGACGAAAACATAAATATTGCAGGTTTGCCCAATACACATATGCAAAAGAGATTGCAAACCCGGTATCCGCAATTGCCTCTTGAGAGCTATTCCTTTGTTTTGAAAACAGCAGACAGAACAATAGGTTATTCCGGGGATCTGGGCTGCATAGAAGATTTAGAGACGCTGGTAGATACGCCACTCGATCTGATGATTGTTGAACTGGCGCATATAGAGCCCTCATCTTTGATGGAGTTTTTGGCTGGTAAAGATATCGAAAAGGTAATATTTACGCATATTCACCCTGAGCTGGAGGATAGGGAAGATGACATAAGGCGTCTGGCTGAAAAGTTTCTGGAGGGCAGATGCAGTATTGCTTATGATGGCTTAAGGATGGAGGTTTAGCAGTGAAAGTAACGTTTATAGGTACATCGATTTATGTACCGGATAACGGTAGAGAGGTTTCTTCTATTCTTATAGATGGTAAGCATTTGGTTGATACCGGCTGGAACAGTGTCCTCAGGATGAAAGAGTTCGGCTTTGACCCGCTGAAGCTGGAATCTCTGACAATCACCCATTTCCATCAGGATCATTATATCGGATTACCCCAGTTGCTATTCTATCTCGGCTTGAAAAAGGAAGAGAGGGAGAGATTGCATCACAATCCGTTGTACATAATCGGCCCGGGCGAATATTTGAGCAACGTAGTGGATAAAGCCCTGGAGTTTCTGCAAATATATCGGTTTCCGGAACTGTCACTGAGTATAGATCTCGTTCCATTGTGCTCGGGAGAGTCATATGAGATGGGGGATCTTGTGCTGGAGCCCTTTGGAGTAAATCATATTTCCGGAGGAGGTATCCGGGAAGCGGCACTGGGATACAGATTTAAGGATAAATCTACTGCGGGTTCGTTTGTTTATACAGGGGACACTGCATTTTGTCCGGGGATTGCCGAATGCATAGGGCATGCAGGTACGCTGATCCATGATGTCTCACATAGTCTGCCACAAGAGGCGGCGGCAACAGCTAAAAGCTTGGGGGCTGAAACGCTATATCTGATCCACTATACAGAACGGAAGGAGGAAGAGGTCCTTTTAGAGGCTAGAAGAGTATTTCCCCAAACGTTTTTAGCCAAAGAAGGAGAAAGTCTGGATATCGGAAATTAGTTAGCTACCCAATTGAACTTAACTGATATGGGGAGAGGATCAGAAAAGGAGGAAAAGAGAGATGTTTACTCGGCACAAAAAGGCTGCATCATTTTCAAGGGAAGGATTTACGCTGATAGAATTGCTGGTCGTCATTGCTATAATCGCACTCTTATCAGGAATTCTCTTTCCGGTCTTTACAAAGTCCAGGATGAAGGCCAAGCAGGCTACATGCATAAACAATCTTAAACAGTGTGGAATGGCATTTTCCATGTATGCGCAGGACTATGATGGATTGGTGCCTTATTACGCTTATGATGGAAAAACAACCAATCTCTGGTCAACCATGCTATACAATTGTGGTTATGCAAAAAGTACAAGTATATTTGCTTGCCCTGCGCAAGACCCTTATAGCTGGAGCCCCGGTGGGTTGGACAAATATATAGGCTATGGCATTAATGAGAGGCAGATTCGCTGGCACCCATCTGTGCTTAATATTTCAGGTCCGGGTAGTGCAAATTGGCGTTATTTTGACATGTATAATGTAGCAAAGCCTGCACAATTCATGATGCTTGCCGATAGCATAAGTGTGGATAGTGCCTCCTCGACTTATTTCAAGAAGCAATACTGGCTGTTTTACCCTGATCCCACTGGTGCGGGTAAGGGGTTAATCCATATGAGGCATAACGGTCTGGCCGATCTTCTCTTTGCAGATGGTCATGTGGCAGCTTGTGATAAAGCAGCGATAAAGAACGCTTTTCTGGCGGAAAAATTATCCGGCACCAATAAAATAAATCTAATACAGGTTGCAGAAGAAGATGGAACTGTAGTTAGTGTGTATCCATAGCGTACATAAGGAGGTAGTCATGTTAAAGAAATTTGCAATAACAGGCATATTAATAATTACCGTATTATGTTACGTTAACATTGCACAGGCCGAGATGCCTACAGGTCCGTACAGCTACATCCAGAATTTTGAGAGTACTGACTCGTCCAGCTTCTGGACCAGCGATGGATCTTATACGGTAAACTTCAAGGGATTGACGACAGAGCAATACTATAGCGGGACGCATTCTCTTAAGTTGGATATTACCCTGGGAACCGATGCAACCTACGTCTATTACGAGATACCTCTTAGCCTTCCCGCTGAAGGCAGTCTGCACTTTTCCGGGTATATGCAGTTGGGAGCCGATACCAGTACAGGCTGCACTGTCGGGTTGGGAGCCAATGTAACTTGTCCACCCACTACATGCAGCTATAACGGCAGCTTTGCCGCCTACGGCAGCACCGGAGCATGGCAGAGGATAGATAAAGATGTGGTAGCCTGGGGTAAAGAGAAGGCCAATACGATAAGCAGTACCTGCTGGGAAGTGACCGGAGCCGATGTCGGGGTTAAGATGGATAAAATCGGCATCTTCCTCTACGGTGCTCCCGGCCAGAGAATAGTAGTCTATATCGATGCTCTGAACTTAACAGGAGAAGTGCCCTCCGAGGCAGATTTTCAGACGGAGGTAACCCGGAGATGGGCCCCGGCCGATGCCAAGTTTGATGCCAAAATAGCTGCCTGGAATGAAAGACTGCAAGTAGCACAGGATAAGATAGCAGCTCTTCCTGCCGGTGACAAGAAGACGGAACTGGAGCAGCAACTCTCCACTCTGCAAACAAGCGTCAGCACCATAACCCAGAGAGGCTATATACTTTCTGCCGAAACACCGGATACCGACAATCAGATAGAAAGCCTGATAATGAGCGCCGTATCCAATGTCTACAGCTATAACCAGGACTTCGAAAGCAGTGATCCATCAAGTTACTGGTCGGGCAACGGAACATACACCGTGAACTATAAGGGACTGACAACTGAACAGGCATATGCTGGTACACATTCCCTTAAACTGGATATCACCTTCGGTACAGCAACCTATCTATACTATAAAATACCCCTTAGTGTTCCAGTCGAAGGCAGTCTGCAATTTTCCGGGCGTATACAGATAGGCGCAGGGACTACAACAGGCTGTACTGCCGGACTCGGAGTCAACGTTTATTATCCACCGACTACGCGCAGTGCCTGCGGTCCTTTTGGAACCTACGGTCCGACACCGGGCGTATGGCAACTGGCCGAAGGCGATATGGTATCCTTTGGGCAATCCAAAACATACGTGGTAAGTAATTACTGCTGGGAAGTGACCGGAGCCAATGTCGGGGTTAAGATGGATAAGATGGGCATCTTTCTCTACGGTGCTTCCGGCAAGAGAATAGTAGTCTATATCGATGCTCTGAACTTAACAGGCGAAGTGCCCTCTGAGACCGATTTTCAGACGGAGGTAACCCGGAGATGGGCCCCGGCCGATACCAAGATCGATGCTAAGATAGCTGGCTGGGATACAAGTTTGCAGCAAGCCCAGGCCAGGATCAATACCTTTGCAGACAGTGCAGGCAAGACAGCCTTGCAGCAGCAATTGAACTCTACACAATCTACCGTTAACACTATAACCCAGAGAGGTTATATACTTAACACCGAAGTATCGAGCGTGGACACTCAGATCAGCCAGTTATTATCATCTCTGCCGACTAGTGCCTGCAGTTACAGCGAAGATTTCGAAAGCACCGATCCGTCCAGCTTCTGGACCAGCGATGGATCTTATACGGTAAACTTCAAGGGATTGACGACGGACCAATACTATAGCGGCAATCAGTCATTGAAGCTGGATGTCACTCTGGGAGCCGATGCAACCTACGTCTATTACGAGATACCTCTTATTATTCCGGCTGAAGGCAGCCTGCACTTCACCGGGCATATACAGGTAGGCAATGGCACTGGTACAGTCTGCACTGCCGGGTTGGGAGCCAATGTAACTTGTCCGCCCACTACATGCAGCTATAACGGCAGTTTTGCAGCCTACGGCCTCAACCCCGGAGTATGGCGGACAATAGATAAAGACGTGGTAGCCTGGGGTAAAGAGAAGGCCAATGCGATAAGCAGTACCTGCTGGGAAGTGGCCGGAGCCGATGTCGGGGTTAAAATGGATAAGATAGGCATCTTTCTCTACGGTGCTCCCGGCCAGAGGGTGGTCGCCTATATTGATGCTTTGAACTTAACAGGAGAAGTGCCCTCCGAGGTGGATTTTCAGGCGGAAGTAAACACCAGATGGGCTGCAGCCGATGCCAAGTTTGATGCCAGGATAACCAGCCTGGAGACGAGATTGCAAGGAGAGAGCCTACAGGGCAAGATAGACGGCTTTGCTTCAGGAACTCTGAAGAGCAAGTTTATACAGAACCTGGATAACCTCAGCACGACAGTCGATAATATAGAGACCAGAGGCTATCTCTATCTTACCGAACATACCGGCATAGAGATCGGCATAGCGCAGCTTAAGGCCGCTATCGTTCTGCATGAGGCCGCCGAAGAGAAGGCCGAAGAGAAGCTGGCATATTACCATAATGAAGTCACTACTATCGATAATCGATTGTATAACGGGTACAAGTATATCCGTGCCTCTGAATACAACGATATAGGTCCTGGCATCAGCAACTTATGCGCATACTACAGTAATACCGAAGCTATCCTGGACGGGGTAATGGCCGGCAGAAGTTACTTTTTCTACGGCAACTCATCTCCCATCACCAGCTTTAAAGTATTTTCAGGCGATATTCTTATCCCCTGGAGGATCAGCAACAGCATATCCCTGGCAGTTTGCCCCGATGAGTATGAAGCAGCCGGCTTTATAGTTTCCAGCCTCTTTGCCGATGCCGATGCAGCTATAGACCTTGATATTCACTCATTGCAGGTAACACCTACCGATCTGGAAAGAGTTGGAGGAGGAATTATCCCTGCGCAGGATGTAGATATAAAGATCGTTAAATGCTGGTATCAATCAGGAACTGCCTGGCAAGATATTCATCAGGATAAATCCAAGCGTGTTCTTGTCCCCGAACTTCTGCTTAAGGATGACGATCTGGTCAAAGTAAGTGAATGGACGGAAGACAACTATCTCAAACTAAGCAACGAGCAGGGAACGTGGTACCAATGGATAAGCAATGCCGATGAGGCTGACGGGCAAGGCCTCAAAATTCTTCCGAATACTGATTTCCCGGTTCATGACAGTGCTACTCTTTTACCGGTCAATATCCAGGCCAGAGTGGATGATAACAGCGACCATAATAAGCAATTCTGGCTGACGATCAAGGTGCCCCAGGATACCCAAGCCGGCATATATACCGGTGCCCTTCATTTGACAACGTCACAAGGTAACGCAGGCGATATTACATTGCAGGTGGAAGTGCTGCCGTTTCAATTGGCTTCTCCCACCAACTACACTTCCAGCATTTATTATAGGGGGTGTCTCAGCGCCGGTGGCGACGGTACGGTTTCTTCTGAGAAAAAGAGTACGGTTCAACTCACAAAAGAGCTGGAAGATATGTTTGCTCACGGTGTGACCAATCCTATAGTCTACCAGGGTTACGACCAGACTCTTCTGGGGAGTGTTTTGAATATCAGGGAGCAAGTGGGCATGGGAAACCAACCTCTTTATTATCTGGGAGTAACCGTTCCCAACCCACCTCCTGCCGAAGGTTCCGCCGCTTTGGACTCTTTCAGAAATACGGTACAAAGTGTAGTCGGTTTTGTCCAGGATTACGATATACCCGAGGTTTATATCTACGGTAGAGATGAAGCCAGAGGTGAACTGTTGCTCTCGGAGCGACCTTCTTTTCAAGCCATACATGAGGCGGGGGCAAAGGTATTCGTTGCCGGCTTCGATGAGAATTTTGAAGCGGTTGGAGATCTTCAGGATTTGCATATCTATTCCGCTTATCCGTTTGCAACACAGGCAGAGCAATGGCATTCCGTCGGGCATAAGATATGGAGTTACTGTAATCCGCAGGGGGGAGTGGAAAACCCGGATATCTACCGCAGGAATTATGGGCTGCTTTTGTGGAAGAATGGATTCGACGGGGCATGCACATACGCATATCAGCATTCCTTCGGCAACATCTGGAACGACTTCGATCATACCGTTTACAGAGATGAAGTCTTTGTGTATCCGACGACAGACGGGGTTATCGATACTATTGCCTGGGAGGGATATAGAGAAGGTGTGGATGATATCAGGTATGTAACCACGTTGCTTCAGGCAATAGAGAGTGGAAAAGCTTCAGGAAATAGTGACAAGATAGCTCTTGCCAATGAAGCCGAGAGTTATATCAACAATCTAGATGTAGCCGGTGACCTGAATATGGTTCGCACCCAAATAATCAGTTATATCAGGAGATTACTGGCTGACTAAAGAACTTCAAAATTTATACTCATAGAAAGTATTTGATCGATCCAGAGGGAAATAGATATGAAGGAGTGAGCAAGTGATGGCAAAAAACTCTATGAATATTTTGGTCAGTGTGTTGTTACTCTTAACGATTACCGGAGTAGCAGGAGCGGATTTGCCGACTACTCTGTACAGCTATACCCAGGGCTTTGAGAGCACTGATCCGGTAGCCTTTTGGACCAGCAATGGCTCCTACACGATTAACTTTAAAGGCCTGACAAACGAGCAAATCTATTCCGGCCTTCAATCTTTCAAACTGGACGTCACGTTCGGGACAGGCGCTACTTACGTATATTTTATGATTCTTTTGCCGCAGCGAATACCGGCGTATAGAAATACCGCTTCTCAAAATGACCTGCACTTTACCGGTCATGTTTTCCTGGGGACAGAAACCACATGCAGGGCAGGCTTAGGTTTTAACTACGCTATCTTTCCATTGGATTTCTGGACAGGTTGTAGTCCCACAACTTATTACTGCACGACCAAGGGAGAATGGGAAACCGTAGACGAAAACGTTGTTGATTGGTGGAAAGGATCAGTTGATCGTTTTATGCCGCTTAATTTTACTGGAGTGACGGGAGATAATGTGGGGGGCTATATAAATCGTATCGGGCTGTTTCTTTTTGGCAGTTCAGGACAACGGGCGGTAGTTTATCTGGACGGAATTAATTTGACAGGGTATATTCCTTCCCAAGCTGATTATGAGGGAGATACAACTACTAACAAATGGCCTTCTGCTGTAGAAAGGATAAATGCAAAGATAGCCGATTGGCAAACGCAATTGCAGACGATAGATGCATTTCAATAAACTACTTTTTCATTATCAGGAATGCGTTGAAGCAAATGTAAAAATAATCCATCGAATCTTAAATTCATCCATTCCAATCACATAACAGTAGAGTTAAGGTAATTACAAAAGACAGCATTATGTGGGTTTTATCGTTGGTAGAGGAACAGATATTTTCCTGCTTAGCCTACCGGGGAGCCACAAAACAGACGGAGGTATGAAGATGAGACAGAAAACATTTGATGATACACCTGCCATTGCAGGCGGCGTACCGGCTAAGACGGTGCCTTACGGTTCGCAGATCCGCTATGGGGAAGAAGAGTTAAAGCAATTGAAGGAAGTAATAGATAAGGGGGCGTTGTTCTATGTTTATGGCAATAAAGTTAAAGACATGGAACGAACGATTGCCGGATTGACCGGTACCGAATACGCTGTGGCTGCCAGCAGTGGAACATCAAGCATTCATGCCGCGATGATAGCGCTTGGGATTTCTCCCGGCGACGAAATTATCACAGCTCCCATTACCGATATGGGGTCCCTGATACCTATTCTATATCAGGGCGCCGTACCTGTCTTTGCGGATGTTTGTCCGCATTCATACACGCTGTCGCCACAGTCGGTCGAAGAGCGTATCACGGAGAGGACTCGAGCCGTCCTGGCAGTTCATCTATGGGGCAATGCCTGCGATTTAGCAGCCTTGAAAGAGATATGTCTGCGCCGTAACCTGTTCCTGGTTGAGGATTGTGCCCAAGCCTGGGGATGCACTTACAGAGGAAGTTCCGTTGGAGCTT
>JAQVUQ010000452.1 GCA_028699365.1 bacterium
CTGTAACGTTTACTCGTTCTGCAGCGCGCCCATGGGGCATAGCTTTGTGCATTTGCCGCAGTCCAGGCATTTGTCGGCATCTATATCCGGGGCGTTGAAGCCCTGCTGCGACAAAGCTTCTACCGGACAGATCCTGACAGCGGGACAGGGATGGTTCTGCGGACAGAGGTTTTTATTTATTGTTACCGGCATATCGATACTCCTGAATTGTCATTAGTATTTATCCGCAACAAACGGACTAGACAATCGTACACTAAATAATGCTATATATCAATATTATAATGCATGAGTTCGGCAAGTCCTGAGATTTCCCCGGACCTGCCTGATGATTGATTTACTGTGAGTGAGGGGGGCTTAGCGCTCGCAGCCGTATTTCATTGTTTTAGTTTAACTGCTGTTTGTAACGAAATCACGAATATAATCGTATAATAAGTATGGGTGGCCGCTTGGGGCCGTTAGCGTTTGTCAATCAATGCAAGAGGAGATGTGAAAGCTTAATGTACGATATAGCCATAATAGGGGCGGGACCTGCAGGAGCGACGTTAGCGAGACTGGTTGGAAATAAATACAAGGTCTTATTATTAGAGCGCAGAACCTTTGAGCAGCCGTTATACACCGGCCATCAAAAGTGCTGTGGCGGTTTATTGGATCCGGATGCTCAGTACATGCTGGCAACATTTGGGTTGGGCCTTCCTAAAACCGTAATTGCCAGCCCTCAGATGTTTGCCGTGAGGACGATAGATTTCGATAATTCAATTGAAAGGTATTACCAGAGGCATTATGTAAACGTCGATCGGGAAGAGTTCGACAAATGGACTGAGTCACTTGTTCCGGATGAGGTAGACATAAGAAACGGAAGTTCCTATCTTTCGCATGAAATATTAGATGATCATGTAAGAATTCGATACTCTCAAGGCAAAAACAAACTGGAAGCCGATTCAAGGATCATTGTCGGAGCCGACGGTGCATATTCCGCAGTAAGACGGCATTCGTTTTTGGAAAATGATCCGCCCAAGAGGTATATCGCGCTGCAGGAATGGTTTGAAAATTCTCAGAATATAAACTATTACGGAGCGTTATTTGACGAAGACGTGACGGATTTCTATTCATGGATAATCCCAAAAGACGATTACCTTATTCTTGGATCGGCGTTGGAGCCCAGGAACTCTACAGACAAGAAGTTCTCTCTGTTAAAGGAGAAGCTGAAGCGTTACGGTTTTGAATTGAACAAATGCATAAGGAGAAACGGAACCAATTTGCTTCGTCCTCAATCCAGTAAACAGATCAATATCGGTAGAGGTAGCATTGCACTGGTCGGAGAAGCTGCAGGATTTATCAGCCCCAGCTCCGCTGAAGGCTTTAGTTATGCGTTTAGAAGCGCACTTGCCCTGGCGGATTCACTGGTAGAAGATTTTGAAGGTTGGGAATATATATACAAGAAGAAGACAATCGAATTGGAAAGGAACATTACGTTCAAAATCTTAAAATCACCTTTTATGTACAACAAACGTCTAAGAAGACTGGTAATGAAAACGGGTCTTAAAAGCGTCAACGTAATTCCAGGCAGCGTGAATATCGATCTCAAAGGATAGTTAGTCAAGTAAGTCAACTACGTCCCTCTGACCGTATTGATCAGCGGTCAATGGTGTAGCGGCACGCTGTGTGCAGCATACGGCATGTGTTGCACACAGATGCGGGGGGATTTGATGGCTAAACGTCACAAGAGGAAGAATCTGCCGGCAGGGCGGAAGAAGAAGGGTGTTGCCGCCCGGAGCAAAGCAAGAGCTGCCGTTTACCGTTCATGGCCTTTAATAATCGCCTTGATTGTATTGTCGGCCATCATCATTTGGGCGGTATATTCCATGGTGGGGAATACGGTGTCCTTTGTTATCGTTCCCGGTGAAAGGGCCGGGGATATCAAGGCCGATACCAGTGAGAACGATCTTTTTAATATATATGGCAGAAGCAATGTCAGGAGAAGAAGCATTAATGTGGGTGAGGGGGAACTGCGCCCGGGAGTTGTGATCTATCCGGAGCAGCCGCTAAAGATGGCGGAAGTGGTTTGGCGGGATACGGCAAACCGTGACGATCCCGGCAGATTTCAGGTTAGTGGAAACAGGAGTATGTGGCGGCTGGATAACGAAATAAGCTTGGGCACTGCGCTGAAGGAACTGGAGAGGCTTAACGGCAGGCCGTTTCAGCTTGCCGGCTTCGGGTGGGATTACGGCGGCACAGTTCTGTCCTGGAGCGGTGGTGCCCTTGAAAGACTGTCAGGCAACGGCGGCAGGATAATACTGCGCCTTCGGGAACCTGCCGGCGCTGATATTACGGATGATGAGAGGATGTCCGTTCAAGGGGATGGTCGTTTCAGTTCAGGGAATCCGGTCATGCAGAAGATGAATCCGGTGGTTTACAGCATAATCGTGGAGTTCGTTTCAAAATAAAACGCAAGATCTCGATGCCTGAGAGGGCTATCCAGACGTTTGAGTTTAAAGGCAGGAAATATCCACAGGAAGCTCTTCCCCGGATATTTGCCCGGGGAAGAGCTTCCAGCGTCACCGGAATATTCACTGATGTCTTAAAAACGATCGCGTTCTAATAGCGTCTGCCGCCGCCGCCTCTACCGGCTCCGCCGCTCCTGGCACCGCGCTCTTCCCGTTCTTCCCGCGGCCTGGCCTCATTGACGGTAAGAGAACGACCGCCTACGTCCTTGCCGTTCAGGCCGTCAATGGCGGCCTGAGCTTCGGCATCGCTGCTCATTTCAACAAACCCGAAGCCCTTGCTGCGGCCCGTATCCCGATCAACTATTACCGCAACGCTCTCGACCGTGCCGTAAGGTCTGAACAGATTCTCCAGCTCCGCATTGTCGACTCCGTAACCCAGATTGCCCACGTATAATTTTTTTGCCATAAAAATTTCTCCTTTATCAGACTTGTAAATTGCCTTCGTGTATAGTGTCCCCAAAGTCTTTCGGTTTATTCTT
>JAQVUQ010000453.1 GCA_028699365.1 bacterium
GTTATCTTTATGCCTGAACTGAGGGGAGCCAATGCCTCTGTTCTCGGCGTCTCTCTGGCTATAGCCTCGGCTGCAGCTTACGGTATCTACACCGTCATGGGACGTCGCCTGACCATGCGTCGGGGCAGTCCGGTAACCAACTCCTTCTCCTTTATCATCGGTTCCCTGCTGACACTGCCGGTCATGATACACCTTGGCGTGCCGCAATTTTTTTTGCCGTTGAAAGCTCTGCCTGCCATCGCCTACCTGGGGATATTCGTCTCCGGCGTGGCCTATCTTACTTTCTTCATCGGCCTGTCCAGGACGGAGGCCGGACGCGGTTCCATGGTCTTTTTCATCAAGCCGGTCCTGGCCGGTATACTGGCAGCCGTATTGTTGAGCGAGCCTTTGACTCTGTCTCTGATTAGCGGCACGGTGTTTATTTTAGGAGGGTTATTTGTTGTAAATCTGGTACCGGGGCGGACCCAGGCGGTAGTATCTTCCAGGAGCACAAATATAAGGTGATGGACAATACAAGGCCCGGACGGCGGCGGCCAGGTACGGCATCCCCAGAGTCTGCTCCGTGGTGGAACTGCTGACGGATGAGTAGATAAGGATAGTCGTCAATCTGAGCATTCCCCTATTAACAGCCGGGGTATAGGGGTAGCCGACATGGCGTATGCCCTTACAATATACATGTCTCTTGACTATTCGAGGGGCATAGATTATCCGCGCCAGCGTTCGGGCTTATATACCGGTCGCTGGTTTTTAAGCTCATCAGAAATGCGCAATTTTATTACCCGGCTGCAAATAATATAATTAAATATCCGTTGGCAGTGCCTTATAATAAAGATATTACGTCGGTACTATGGGGGGAACTGCTGTGCAACGGAATTTATCGAAGGTTATCTGTCTGATCCTGGCGGTGGGGACTATCCTTATGAACGGCTGCAGTAAGCCCGATAACAGGATCACTCTCAAGCTGTATTATTCGTTCTCACCCCAGGTAGCAAGTTATATTGCCGGTGTCTGCAAGAATTACGAAGCTGAACATCCGGATATCAGGATCAAACCAGAAGTTGGCACCAGAAATTATTACATGAAGCTTCAGACGATGATGGCTGGCGGTACAGCCCCGGATATCATCTATATGCAGAACAAGAGCCTGGCGGATTATCGTGACAGGGGCGTATTGCTGAACCTCAGCCCATACATAGAGAGAGACAACTATGATCTCAGCGATATCTGTAAGCTGGGTTTTGAAGAAGGCGACATCAAAAAGGGTGAGGTATACGGCATACCTGTTACCGGTTCGGCAGAGGTGCTGATTTACAACAAGGATTTATTCGATAAAGTCGGCTTAAAATATCCCGATGAGGCCTGGACATGGAGCGATATGCTGGCGGCTGCCCGTAAGCTGACCAGGGACACCAACGGTGACGGCAGGCTGGATCAATATGGGATATCCTGTGTGCCTGGCTGGTGGGCATCGGATATCGCTTGGATCTGGGCCAATGGCGGAGAAGTATTCAGCCGAGACTTAAGCAAATGTGTCGTCAATAATGCCAGGGCTCAGGAGGGCATACAGTTCCTGGTGGATCTGAGCAACCGCTATAATGTGACTCCCAGGCGGGTGACAGGCACAGAGGTAAGCGATGTGACCGAGCTGTTCATGTTGGGACGGTTAGGGATGTACGCCGGATTGCCGTATCAGGCGCTGTCCGATTTCAGCACGCTGAGGAATCTTAACTGGGATACTACGTTGATGCCCAGATCCAACCGGGGAACAAGGGTATCAAGATATACCGGAGAAGGCTGGTCTGTCTATTCCGGCAGCAAGCATCCTCAGGAGGCCTGGAATCTGGTGAAATATCTAAGCTCCGGGGAGACGGCTGTCGGCCTGGCTAAGTTGAATATGATTCCGGCCCGGCAATCCGTGCTGAATTCACCGGCTTTTATCAAGGAGCAGACGCCGTACCGGGAAGAGATGATAGTCAAAGCTCTTGAAGAGGCACGGCCTGTGCCCAGTCTGCCTCGTATAGAGGAGCTGAACAGCGTCTGGTTCAGATATATTGAGGCAATGATGATGAAGCGGGCTACTGCAGCCCAGGCCCTGGCCGGTGCCGAACGTGAGATAAATATCGTGTTGACTGAATACAAAAACAAGCGAAACAAACGGTGAGGGGAGAATAAATACCATGTCGAAGCTGGCTTTATTGGGAGGAATACCGGCACGTAAAGAGCCTTTTGCTGCTTGGCCTGTAATCGAAGCTAAGGACAGGGACCGGTTGCTGGAAGTCTTCGACAGTGGCAAGTGGTGGTACGGCGAAAAAGTAAAAGAATTTGAGGAGAAATATGCCGCCTTCCAGGATGCCGGATACGGTGTTACCTGCTGTAACGGCACTGTAGCTCTGGAAGTAGTCCTGCTGGCCTGCGGCATCGGGGCAGGCGATGAAGTCATCGTGCCTCCCTATACCTTTATGGCTACGGCCAGTGCCGTGCTGAAGGCCAATGCCGTGCCCGTCTTTGCCGATATAGAATTGGATACCTGCAACCTTGATCTCGAAGATGTGGCCCGGAAGATCACCGATAAGACCAAAGCCATTGTTCCGGTACATATCGGGGGGTTGCCGGTGGACATGGATGCCTTCCTGAAACTGGCAAAGCAGCATAAGCTGGTATTGATTGAGGATGCCTGTCACAGCTGGGGCAGCAAGTGGCAGGGCAAAGGCACAGGCGCTATCGGTGACTGTGGTGTCTTCAGCTTCCAGATGAGCAAGAACATTACCTCCGGCGAGGGGTGGTATTCTGATCACGGATAATGAAGCCATCGCCGATACGGCCAGGAGTTACACCAACTGTGGGCGGTGTAAGGGCGGAGCCTGGTATGAACACCATCTGATGGGCAGCAACCTGAGGATGACGGAGTTGCAGGCCGCCATCCTGTTAGGCCAGTTGGAAAGGCTGGAAGAGCAGACCTTGAGAAGGGAGAGAAATGCAA